>JBGPUH010000318.1:0-3275 GCA_041491025.1 Methylomirabilis sp. (SeqCode) | reverse complement strand
GAACATCCTCCGGACCTGCTCGATGTAGGCAACCGGCGCCATGCCGTTTTCCTCTCTATGCCTTTGAAAGGATCAGTTCGCCGCGAGATGCATCAACCCTGACGGTGTCGCCCTCCACTAACTCCCGTTCCAGTAGCCGGCGGGCCAGCGGATCCTGCAACAGCCGCTGAATAGTCCGCTTGAGCGGCCGCGCGCCGAAGACCGGATCGTACCCTTCCTTTGCCAGGAACTCCTTGGCCTTGTCGGTGACCTCGAGACTGAGCTTCTTCTCTGCCAACCTCTTCTCCAGACGCTTGAGCTGAATCTCCACGATCTGCTTGATCTGGGAGACCGACAGGGTGTGGAAGATCAGGATCTCATCCACCCGGTTGAGAAACTCCGGCCGGAAGTGGGCACGGGCCGCCTCCATGACCAGTTGTTTCATCTTGTCGTCATCCCGGCCAGCCAGCTCCTGAATGACCTGGCTTCCCAGATTGCTGGTCATGATAATGATCGTGTTCTTGAAGTCCACCGTCCGGCCCTGCCCGTCAGTGAGCCGGCCATCGTCGAGGACCTGGAGCAGGACGTTGAAGACATCGTTGTGGGCCTTCTCGATCTCGTCCAGAAGCAGGACGGAGTATGGGTGTCGCCGAACCGCCTCGGTGAGCTGGCCCCCCTCCTCGAACCCGACGTAGCCGGGCGGCGCGCCGATCAAGCGGGAGACGGTATGCTTCTCCATGTACTCACTCATATCCAGACGGACCATCGCCCGCTCATCGTCGAAGAGGAACTCGGCCAGCGCCCGGGCGAGTTCGGTCTTGCCGACCCCCGTCGGTCCCAGGAAGATGAAGGAGCCAATCGGCCGGTTCGGGTCCTGTAGGCCTGAGCGGGCTCGGCGGATCGCGTCGCTGACTGCGGTGATCGCCTCGTACTGCCCGACCACCCGCTCCCTGAGCTTGTCTTCCATGGTCAAGAGCTTCTGGGTCTCCCCCTCCAGCATCTTGGAGATCGGGATCCCGGTCCATTTGGAGACGACCTGCGCGACGTCTTCCTCGTCCACCTCCTCCTTCAGCATGGCGCCGTCTTTCTGGATCTGGTGAAGGCCGCTCTTTTCGGCCTCCAACTCTTTCTGAAGGGAGGCGAGCACACCGTAGCGGAGCTCGGCGACCTTCCCCAGTTCGCCCTGGCGCTCGGCCATCTGCTCCTGGAGTTTCGCCGCCTCGATCCGCTCCTTGAGGCTCCGGATCCGTTGGATGAATGCCTTCTCCTGTTCCCAACGGGCCTTGAGCCCGTCTTCCTTGCTTCGGATCTCCCGGAGCTCGGAGGCGATGCGCTCCATCCGTTCCTTGGACGCTAGATCAGTTTCCTTCTTGAGGGCTTCGCGCTCGACCTCAAGCTGTCGCGCCCGCCGATTCAGCTCGTCCAGTTCCGTCGGCATGCTATCGATCTCCATCCGGAGCCGCGACGCCGCCTCATCGATCAGATCGATGGCCTTGTCCGGCAGAAACCGGTCGGCGATGTACCGGTTGCTCAGGACCGCCGCCGCCACCAACGCCGAGTCCTTGATTCGGACCCCGTGGTGGACCTCGTACCGTTCCTTCAGCCCTCGGAGGATCGAGACCGTATCCTCCACCGACGGCTCGCCGACCAGCACCGGTTGGAAGCGCCGCTCAAGAGCGGCGTCCTTCTCGACCCGCTTCCGGTATTCATCGAGTGTCGTGGCCCCCACGCAGCGAAGCTCGCCCCGGGCGAGCGCCGGCTTCAGCATGTTCGAAGCGTCCACAGCCCCCTCGGCAGCACCCGCGCCAACCAGCATATGCAGCTCGTCGATGAAGAGGACGATCTGCCCCTCCTGCTCAATGACCTCTCGCAGAACCGCCTTCAGCCTGTCCTCGAACTCCCCACGGTACTTGCTGCCCGCCACGAGGGCTCCGATGTCCAGCGCCAGCACACGTTTGTTCTTGAGCGACTCCGGCACGTCGCCGTTGACGATCCGCTGGGCCAGCCCCTCCACGATCGCGGTCTTCCCCACGCCGGGTTCTCCGATCAGGACCGGGTTGTTCTTGGTCCGCCGCGCCAACACCTGGATCACGCGGCGGATCTCATCGTCACGGCCCACGACTGGATCCAACTTGCCCCTTCTCGCCAGATCGGTCAGGTCGCGGGCGTACCGTTCCAGCGCCTGGTACTTCTCCTCCGGGGCCTGGTCGGTGACGCGCTGGCCCCCACGAATCTCCTGCAAGGCCGCGTAGATCCCGTCTTGCGTAATCCCGGCCTCGCGCAGTAGCCTCCCGACAGCACCAGCGGGCTCGTCAGCTATGGCCAGGAGGAGATGCTCGGTGCTGACATACTCATCCTTGAGGCGCTCCGCCTCACTGAGGGCCGCGTTCAGGACCTTGTCCAGGCGGGGAGTGATGTAGGTCTGACCCTGGGTCACGCCGGAGACCTTGGAAAGCCGCTTGAGCTCCTCCATCAGGCGTCCGGCGAGCTGGCCGGGGTTCGCCTCGATCTTCCGCAGGATCGGCTGGACCACTCCCTCCGGCTGCTCGACAAGGGCCAGCAACAGGTGCTCGACGTCGATCGCCTGATGCTGATGCTCCTCGGCCTGCTTCTGGGCCTGTTGGATGGCCTCCTGGGCCTTGAAAGTGAATTTGTCAAATCGCATGACGGCCATGATCCCTCCTTACGTCAACGATCACAGTGCCTTGACAATGATAGGTGCTGAGACCTGTATTGTCAACGCGACACGGGTTTGTAGTCTTGTCAAACATCGGTGATTGACCTCAGTTCCTGCGCTGTGCGGAACCAGCCGAGCCGGTGGCGAATAACTTGCTCTCTGATACGGTGTGCCATGGGTGACCTCCTTCCTGGTTGGGTGGAAGCGTTGACGCGCCACCGCTCTTCTCTGCAATGGGAGGGAGAGTTCCCCATGTGATCACTGAACTACCACACCACTTCCAGGGCCACTTCCAGGGCCATTTGACAAACCTGGATAACCGTGATACTAAGAGCCCACCTGGCAGGCAAGCCATTCTCGAGGCCGCGTGCACATGGCCAATACATACGCTGCCGCTTCCGGCGGACACGCAATCTGCACGGGCCGCCGGACCGCGTTTCAGGGAGACGATCTGCCTGGTGACCGAAGGGGGCGACGCAGTGGATAATACAACCAGCAGGATTGGAGGCCCAAGCGCGAGCGCGCTCTTGATGATGGGACTCTTTCTCCTCTTCACCTCGACAGATGTCCGGGGCGCCCGCCTCGACAACACGATCGGCGTTGTCAAGAACGCCCGGGG
>JBGPUH010000317.1:0-3354 GCA_041491025.1 Methylomirabilis sp. (SeqCode) | reverse complement strand
CCCGATGCCGTGAGCCGCCAGAACCGCCGCCGCCTCGGCTGCGAAGGCTTCCGAGAGAAAGCGGGTATCGTACCCGACGACGACCCACGGCTCGGGTCCCCCCTCGGCCAGCAAGTATTCGGCGATGGCCCGCGTCACCAGGCGGACATTGGCGAAGGTGAAGTTGTCGGCAATAATGTCGCGCCAGCCGGAGGTGCCGAACTTGATCGGCTTCACGCGACCGCCTCCACCCCGGACTGATTCATACACTGCGCGAGCACGGCCTGGTAGCGGAGCAGAAGGGCCTCGGCCTTCGACCGCGTGTGGGCCTCAACGATGATGTGAAAATAGGGACGGTCCTGATCCGGATAGAGGAGGACCCAATCGCTCCCCAGATGCACCTTGACCCCGTCCACCAACTGGACTTGGTCCTCTGCGGTGGCGGCGATGAGCGCCCGCATTGTCCCGCCTTTGCGCTCCCAGGGGCATGGGACCTGTTCGCGGCACGTGAAACGCTGGGGGATGAACCGAATAAGCTCGTGGAGCCGGACATTCTGAGCCGCTAACATTTCCAGGAGCTTGAGGGTGGCGAGCATCCCGTCGAAGGCTGGCTGGAATTGGGGAAAGATGAAGCCACCGAGACCGTCGCCCACGAAGAGAACACCTTCCTTCGTCGCCCCTTCGGCAGAGGAGCGCGGAGCGGTGTGCGTCCGAAGGACCTGAAAGCCATGGTCACGGGCGAGCTCCTCAATGGCCGAGCTGGCGGAGATGGGAATTCCGATCACCCCGGGAGGATGCGTTCGCATCACCAGGAGGGCCACGAGCGCGAGCGCCATGGCGTCCGTCAGCAGCTCGCCACGGTCATCCGCCAGGAAGATCTTCTCTGCCCCGGTGTCGAGCATGATCCCGAGGTCGGCTCCCAGGCTCCTCACGATCTCCGAGAGTTGCCGCAGCGAGCGCTGAAACTCCTCCCCGCTCTTGGTGATCCTCGTCTCGTCCATGTACGCGTTCAGGGCGATCACCTCGCACCCCAGGTCGCCCAGGATCTGAGGGAAGATCATCGAGGAAGAGCCATACGCGTAGTCGATGACAATCCGGAGGCTACGCTGGCGGATCGCGTCCCGATCGATAAAGCTCGACATCCCATGCTTGTAGAGCTCCACGTCGTAGACGGGGAGGGAGAGGCGACCGATCTCTTCGACCTTCGCGCGGCGGAAATCCTCTCGAAAGAAGAGCCGCTCGATGCTCTTTTCCCGACTGGAGGAGATGTCCATGCCCCGCTCGTCAAAGAATGTGATGTCGATCAGGTCCGGATCATACGGGGACTTTCGGACGTGGACCCCACCCATCGCGCCGTGCGAGCCCATCTGGTACCGGACCACTGGGATGGGGCAGACACGAAAATCATGGACGTCCACGCCCGCCGAGAGGAGACCAGAGATAATCGCGCGCTTGATCATGTGAGACGTCTTGTGATTATCGCGGCTGGTGCGGGCAATCGCCCCCATTCGGAGGGTCGCCCCAAAGCAGGCCCCCAGCTTCGCCGCAAACTCGGGGGAGATCTCGAGATTCGCCAAGCCCGTGATGCCATACGCGCCGAAAAGGGACCGGGACCACTTCTGACCCCAGACCAGGCTGGTGGAGAGGATGGCACCATCCTCCACCATCTTGTGTGGCCAGACCTTGACATCGGCCTTGACCACTGATCCCTCCCCAACCTTGCACTCATCGCCGATCAAGGCCCCCTCGAAGAGGCGAGCCCTTGCCTTAATCTCGCTCCCGCGACCGACGACGTTCTCCTTCAAACTGGCGCGCGCTCCGACGAAGACGTTATTCCAGAGGATCGACCCGGTGATGGAGGCGCCCTCCTCGATGACGCAGTTGTCCCCGATGGTGCTGCGGGTGATGTGAACGTTCGGCCCGACGCGTGTGTTCCTGCCAATCAGCACGCCGCCCTTCAGCGCGGCCGTGAAATCGATGCGGCTTCCATCGCCGAGCCAGATCGACTTGTCAAGGCCCTCCACCAGTTTTCCGGGCAGTGTGATCTTGACCACGCCGGCGAGAAGGTCCTGATGAGCAAGGCGGTATTCGATCAGGTCGCCCACGTCTCGCCAATACCCCGTGGCCACATAGCCGAACGGCGCCCGACCCTCCTTCAGCAGCGCCGGAAAGAGGTCGCGGCTGAAATCATAGTCCTTCCCGGGCGGGACCAGATGCAGTGCCTCCGGCTCGAGGATATAGATCCCGCTGTTGACCGTGTCGCTGAAGACCTCGCTCCAGCTTGGCTTCTCCAGGAAATGCGTGATGCGGCCGTCCTCTGCCGTGATGACCACGCCGTACTGGAGCGGGTTCTCGACCCTGGCCAGGACGATCGTGGCAAGGGCGCCGCGACCCTTGTGGAATCTTACCGCCGCCGCGAGATCGAAATCGGTCAGGACATCCCCGCTGATGATCAGGAAGGTGTCATCCAGGAAGGACTCGGCGTTCTTGACCGCCCCCGCGGTGCCGTAGTCTTCGGTAGCGGTCACGTAGGCCATTTTCACGCCGAATTCGCTGCCATCGCCGAAGTAGCGTTCGATAATCTCGGGCTGGAAGTACAGGAGGGTGACGAGATCTTGAAACCCGTGGTCCTTGAGCAAGGCGACGATGTGCTCCATCATCGGCTTGTTGGCCATGGGGATCATGGGCTTGGGGACGCTGTTGGTGAGGGGACGCAGTCGAGTGCCGAACCCCCCTGCCATGATGACCGCCTTCACCGGTGTTCCTCCAGGCCTGCGGTCACTCGACTCGCGCCTGAGCCCATCGCATAGGGAATGCGGCTCGTGTGTGGGCTTGACGAGGTATCCGCCAGTCTGCGATTGGGTCGGCAGCGCCAGCCGGTCCGCTTACGGGCGTGCTTCTTGTCGCAGGAGTATAGGTCTTCGCGCTAAAAACTGTCAAGGCGTTTCTCTGGCCAAAACGGCCCCGTTTGCGCGTGGGATCGACCACATCGCGATTCCGCCTGCGAAACGGTGGCTCGTGAAGGGCGGCGCAAGGCAGATCCCTGGAGGGAGTCCTGAAACAATGTGAGTCTAGCCATACACCAGGGCTTCGCTGCCATTGTCGATGTGCTCACAAGGCAGACGCCCGCCCGGCTTGGGCGCAGACGGTGGGCTCGTACCTCAACCCCGTCTCCGCTATCCTGTACGAATGGAAGCGCCCTTCGGACGTTCCGGCGGGCCAATCATTACTATTGAAATACGAAGAATTTTTGAGTTTATCGAAGAAAAATCAGCAAATAGGAGTTTTCTGATGGTTCATTTCGCATAAAATCATGTACTTCCACAAAACGCTAAAAATTTAGTCTTGCTTCTTTGGGTCGGGGGGGCTATTGTT
>JBGPUH010000316.1:0-3361 GCA_041491025.1 Methylomirabilis sp. (SeqCode) | reverse complement strand
GTCCCTCCATCTCTTTCCTGCTCAATCGGATCCGGCCTCGCGATCCGACGCCCGTTGGGACCTCCTGGAAGAGGGCGAGGACCAGGTCTTTGAGCTTCGGCTGGACCTCCTCTTTGGTCAGCTCGGTTCGGAGCAATCGCACCCCGCAATTGATGTCGTAGCCGACCGCGCCAGGGGAGACGACGCCATCCGAGATATCGGTCGCCACCACCCCGCCTACCGGAAGACCGTACCCCTGGTGGATATCCGGCATGGCAAAGGAGGCCTTGACGATCCCCGGAAGTGTGGCGCCGTTCGCCACCTGCTCCAAGGAGGCATCCTTCATGATCAAGTCCATCAGGGTCTCGTCGGCATAGATAATGCCCGGGACCCGCATGCCAGGTTTATAGGTTTGCGGGAGTAGCCATCGATAGTCATCGAGTTTTTGTACAACCCTGCTCATCGTCACGTCCTACTCCGCTGCGGCTCCCCTACGCCTGACCCTCTATATCGCTGTTCTGGAGGAGCTCGCCGTACGCCAATACAGGGATGGAAGCCGCCCACTCTCTCCCCGCTTCATCCTCTTTGAACTTCTGAACCACATAATGCTCGGCATCCTCTTTAGAGCGGAACAACCTCCAGAGGCAATAGTGCTTCGCGCCTGGTTTGCTCAAATAGAACAGCGCGTCCTTGGGATTCGTCGGCTCTTCCGGGGGCATCCGCTGCCCATCACCAATGAAAAAGAGGACCGCGCCGATCCCGTGCCCCGCCAGAACGCGCGCCTTGACCGAATGTCCGTGAGGAAGACTGGCGGGGTCGGTGTCAAGATGCGGTGCATAGAAGACCTTGATCCGATCGGCTGGAATCTGATTCAGAAGTTTAAAACGGATCTTCACTTCGTCCAGCGCCGCTTTTGCCTCGTCGGCCACCCAGAAGATGCCCTTTTCAAACACATCGGTCCAGATCTCGACATAGCGACCTTTCAGCACTTGGCGAAGTTGCTGCCAGAGGCCACCGAGGCTTACTCCCTCGCCAAATGTGATCCGGGAGATCATTCCCATGCGGTCCCTCACAAGGAGTATGTGAGCCGGATGGCGGCTTGTCAATATGATGGGGGCTAGGCTATCAGGAGACGGGGAAGGAACGCCCTTCCAGCTTCTCGATCTTCTTCCGTACGTCGTCGGGGATGGGCGCCTTGCGCCCCTCGCGATAATCGTACGAGACGATCAGGCTCTCCCCTTCGGCGGCAATCTTCTGCAGCTTCTCGCTCACAATTCGGTGCTGCATCAGGAAGCGATCCGCGCTCATCTCAGAGATCATGACGCCGACGAAGATCTTGTCCGGAAAGGTGAGCGGCTTCCGAAAGTCGCAGTGCACCGAGGCGAGAATCGGTCCAACGCCGCTCGCCTTGATCGTCTCCAAGAAACCGATCTTGTCACAGTACGCGATCCGCGCGGTTTCGAAGTAGCGAAAGTATACAACGTTGTTGACGTGTGCGAACGCATCCATCTCGCCCCAGACGACCGGCAGCTCGACGACCACTGGAAAGCCATCCAAGAATTCGCGCATTGAGAAGGCGAGCGTGGGGTCTGCTGGGGGAGTTACTCTAACAACTGATACCGGGTGTTCCGGCGCTTCGCGACGAAGCCCGCATCATCGATATGTCGCCTGATCTCATCCAGGGTCATCAAATGCCGCGTGGTCTCGGTCGTCACCACGTTTTCCTCAAGGATAGTACTGCCGAAGTCGTTGACCCCGTACTGCAAGGAGAGCTGCCCGATCTTCGGGCCCATCGTCAACCAGGAGGCCTGGATGTTCTTCACATTGTCCAGCATGATCCGGGATACGGCCACAGTCCGGAGATAATCGTACCCGGTGCCCCCGCACCCCCGAAGTTCGTCGCCATTAGGCTGATAGCTCCAAGGGATGAACGCGGTGAAGCCGCCGGTGCGGTCCTGGAGGTCTCGAACCTTCATGAGGTGCTCTACCCGCTGGGCCAACGTCTCTCCCATCCCGTACATCATCGTTGCGGTGCTCGGGATCCCGAGCTCGTGGGCGGTTTGCATCAGGTTGAGCCACTCCGCGGGGGTATCCTTCAACGGCGACACCCGGTCTCGTACCTCATCCACCAACAGTTCAGCACCGGCGCCCGGGATCGAATCGAGGCCGGCAGCCTTTAGCTTCCTCAACGTATCCTTGAGAGAAAGCTTGGATATCTTTGTAATATAAATGATTTCTGCTGCTGAGAGTGCGTGCAAGTGGATCGGATAGCTCGCCTTAATCGACGAGAAAAGATCCTCATAGTAGTCGATCTTCAGGCCTGGATGCAATCCCCCCTGCATCAGGACCTCGGTCCCTCCCAGATCGATCAACTCCTGGATCTTGTGGCAGATCTGCTCCTTGGACAGCACATATCCTTCTTCCGAACCCGGCAGCCGATAGAAGGCGCAGAACGAACATCGGACCCAGCAGACATTGGTATAGTTGATGTTCCGGCCGATGACGTACGTCACGACCGGCTCCGGATGCAGGCGCCAGCGAACGCAGTCGGCCATGGCGGATAGCTCCAGCAGGGTTGCCTGTTCGAAGAGTTCCACCCCTTCGTCAAAGCGAAGTCGCTCGCCGGCCTCCACCTTCTCGGCCATCACTTCGATCCTGCCGTTCGACTCAGCCATGCAGTAAATTCCTCGACTCCACCCGGCACTCGTTAGCGGCTCAGTAACCGGAAGAGCCGGGGGGACCCCCCGCCAGCGCGGCCGCTTGCGGCTCGCCATAGATGAAGTCATCCATGACGGCCACGTCGTTGGTTGCGCTGTCGTCCGGGCCGAGGGCCGCAGTGCCGTACACGATGCGTACGCGGGCCACCACCGGCCTCTCGAATATTGCGCCGAGGAACGATAGTCCCTCATTGGCGATGGGGACCGCGAAGCGGCCCAGCGACTTGCCGTCTTTGTCGAAGTATTCGAAGGCGGTGTGTTCCTGATCCACATCGGTGTACACGGCACCAAACCCGCGCGTGAGGGCCGGGGTGCTCGTGCCGGGGACATAGAACGTCAGGTCCACCACGTTGCTGCCAATTGGCGAGAAGAGCCGCTCCTCACTGAAGGTCTTGAAGATCTTCGGGTAGGTCGGATTGATGTGACCAAAGCGCACGGGGGTCCCCGTCGGGTTGTCGCGGCGGGCACTGACCTGCACACCGCGGCCCGGCGTGGAGAGATGCGCCCCCCGTGCACGTGGCGCGTTGGACGCATTGAAAAAATCAGGGGGCAGGAAATCGGGTGCAGCGAACTCGTCCGGCACCTTGTCCCAGTTGATCTCGCGCCGGCCGGTGGGCTTCGAGCCGGGCTCGCCACCGTTGTCAGGGCCGAGCAGCGTCCGATAC
>JBGPUH010000315.1:0-3376 GCA_041491025.1 Methylomirabilis sp. (SeqCode) | reverse complement strand
GACCAGGTAGCCGCCGACCCAGACGGCGACGACGATACCCACGGAGCCGAGGACTTCCAGCACAGGCGAGGTGAGCGCATCGACTCTGACGATCCGCAAGATGGCTCTGAAGACCTGGTCGCTCGCCTCCGAGTACCGTCGATTCTCATACTCCTCCATGCCGAACGCCTTGACAATCCTGACCCCGGAAATGGTTTCCTGCAGAATCGTATTCAACTCGGCGCGGCGCTCCTGGACCAACGTTCCTCTGCGGCGGATCTTCGCCCCGAACTTCACAATCGGGAGGATGGTCACCGGAAGGACAAGAAGGGAGAGGAGGGCGAGCTGCCACTTGATCAAGAGAAGCAAAGCGATGAGCCCGATGATGTTGAGCGGTTCTCTGAGGGCGTTCCGGAAAAGCTCGGTCGAGGCGTCACCAAGGCTTTCCACATCGGTGCCAAGGCGGGACATGATCTCGCCCGTCGAGCGACGGGTGAAAAAGCCGAGGGAGAGCGTCTGGAGGTGCGAGTACAGGTCGTTCCGGATGTCCCGCTGGACCCGCTCCGAGACGTAGCGCATCTGGAGCTGTTGAAGATAGCCCAGCGCGCCCTTGGCCAGAAAGACCAGGAACAGAGCCGCTCCGACGAAGGTGAGGACGCTGATCCGATGAGCTTGGAGGAACTCCTGGAGCTGGACCAGCCTGTTGCCCAGCACCGCTTTGACCGGGTCCGGGAGGCTGATTCCTGAACCGCTTCCCTCCGTGGAGAACACGCCGTCGAAGATCGGCTGGAGCGACCCGATGGAGATGGCATTGAGGATGGCGATGAGGAAAAGGCAGGAGACGGCAAGGATGATCCGCGCCCGATAGGGGGCGGAGTATCCAAGGAGGCGAAGAAACTGCTGGAGGGGGGTTTGCATCCCACTTGGGATCAGGGTATAGGGTGTAGGGTATAGGGTATCGGGAAAGATCGGAGCCTCACGAACGTTTTCCTTTGTCTGTCTAGACCCTAGACCCTCTACCTTAGACCCTCTATAGTGTTCACGTAGGGTGCCACCGCCCGCTGAACCCTCATCAATTGTTTCAGGAGCCCGGGCAGCGCATCGAGGCGGAGCATATTCGGCCCGTCGCTCGGCGCGCTCTCGGGGTCGTGGTGGACCTCCATAAAGAGGCCATCGACCCCTGCCGCCACGGCGGCCCGTGCTAGGTAGGGGATGAACTCCGCCTGCCCCGAAGAGGCCTGCCCCGCGCCACCGGGCAACTGCAGGCTGTGGGTGGCATCGAACAGGACCGGATAGCCGAAACTGCGCATGATCGGGAGCGAGCGGAAGTCCACCACCAGGTTGTTGTATCCGAAGCTTGTCCCGCGCTCGGTCAGCACGATCCGCTCGGAACCGGCAGACCTGAGTTTCTCGACGATATTCCGGACATCCCACGGGGACAGGAACTGCCCTTTCTTGACGTTGACCGGCTTGCCGGTCCGGGCAGCAGCCAGAAGGAGGTCGGTCTGGCGGCACAAGAAGGCCGGGATCTGGATGATGTCCAGCACCTCCGCCGCGGCGGAGACCTGCTTCACCTCGTGAACGTCAGAGAGGGCCGGCACGCCCAATTTCTCCTTCACGCGCTTCATGATCCTGAGCCCCTCGCGGAGGCCCGGACCGCGGAATGAACGGCCCGAGGACCGGTTGGCCTTATCGTACGAGGACTTGAGGACGAAGGGAACGCCGTGGGCATCACAGGCCACCTTGATCGCCTCGCCAGTCTTGAGGAGGTGCTCCTCGCTCTCAATGACACAAGGGCCGGCCACCAGGACCAGCGGCGCGCCACCGCCCAATGTGAGATCGCCGATCCGTATCTGTTTTGTCAGTGCCATAGGGTAGAGGGTTTCGGGTTTCGGGTTTCGGGTTTCGGGAAGGGCCCCTCTACCCTACACCCTGCACCCTATACCCTGGTTTCCTGCCGTTGAAGGGAAGCCTTGATGAACTCCCGGAACAACGGGTGAGGCCGCTTGGGGCGCGACTTGAACTCGGGGTGGAACTGTCCGCCAACAAACCAGGGGTGATCCGGAAGCTCGATCATTTCCACCAGCTTGTTATCTGGCGAAAACCCGCACAGTCGCATGCCGTGACGCTCCAGGATTTCCCGGTAGTCGTTGTTGACCTCGTACCGATGTCGATGTCGTTCGCTGATCTCCTCGGCCCCGTACGCTGTGTAGGCGACGGAGCCCTGGACGATACGGCACGGATAGGCGCCCAGCCGCATCGTCCCTCCCAGATTCGTAATACCTCGCTGCTCGGACATCAGATCGATGACCGGGTGCGGGGTATTCGGGTCAAACTCGCGGCTATTCGCGTCCTTCAGCCCGCAGACATGCCGGGCGAATTCGATCACGGCACACTGCATCCCCAAACAGATCCCGAGGAACGGGACCCGCTCCTCACGGGCGAAGGCGATGGCCGCAATCTTGCCCTCGATTCCTCGGCTGCCGAAGCCTCCAGGCACCAGGATACCTGACACATCGTGAAGGTGCTCCTTGGGGCCGTCGCGCTCCACCTTCTCGGCATCCACCGCCTTCACCCGGACCTGGCAGTCGTTGGCGATGCCGCCGTGAATGATCGCCTCAGTCAGACTCTTGTAGGAGTCCTTCAGGTCCAGGTACTTCCCCACCACAGCGATGGTGACGCTGGCCTTGGACTCCTTGATCTTCCGGACAATCGCCTCCCATCCCGCCAGATCCGCCTGGGTATTCGGCAGGCCCAGCATCTGGACGATGATCGCATCCAGCCCCTCGCTGTGCAGGACCAACGGGACCTCGTACAGGCTGTCCACATCCTTCGCGGTGATGACAGCCTTTTCGGAGACATTGCAGAACAGCGCGATCTTGGCCTTCAGCTCTTTCGGCAGCAATCGATCGGTCCGGCACAGCAGGATATCGGGTTGAATCCCGATCTGGAGCAGCTCCTTCACGCTGTGCTGAGTCGGCTTCGACTTCAGCTCGCCGGCCGGCGCGATATAGGGGACCAATGTCAAGTGGATGCACAGGACATTCTCCCTCCCGACGTCCCCCCTGAACTGCCTGATGGCCTCGAGGAATGGCAGGCTCTCGATATCGCCAACTGTCCCGCCCACTTCCACGATCACGACGTCCACGCCCGTCGCCACCCGGTGGATCGCGCGCTTGATCTCATCAGTGATGTGAGGGATGACCTGAACGGTGCCACCCAAGTAGTCGCCGCGACGCTCCTTGGTGATGACTGAATGGTAAATCTGACCTGTCGTGATATTGCTGGTCTTGGTCAGAACAAGGTCAGTGAAGCGCTCGTAATGGCCCAAGTCAAGGTCGGTCTCGGAGCCATCGTCGGTGACGAAGACCTCGCCGTGCTGGAAGGGGTTCATGGT
>JBGPUH010000314.1:0-3379 GCA_041491025.1 Methylomirabilis sp. (SeqCode) | reverse complement strand
TGAATTCCCGCCTGGAAATACTCCCCCGCCTCTTCGCTGCCATCTCGTACCCTCCTTTTTCTGCCGACTCCGACGGTAAATCGGATCGGTGACCCCAGGGCCAAAGTCCCTCCTCGGGACCGCTTCCTTTCGAGGCTTGAGGCTTTCTCCCTATCACATGGCTGGTCGAAAAGTCAAGGGAAATTAGGATGCCTTTCCTCTCCGCCCTTGACTGGTGTTAATCGTTTAGGTAGAGTTCTTAAGAAGATCGGGGGGCCGCGAATGCTCGGGTATGGTGGAAGGATCCTTTTCGTTGATCTGACCTCTGGGACGACTCGGACAGAGTCGTTCGATGAGGCATTCGCCCGTCACTATCTTGGTGGCAACGGCTTCGCGGCCAAGCTCCTCTACGACCATGTGCGGCCAGGCATCGACCCCTTCGATCCTGACAACCTGATCGTCTTTGCCGTCGGTCCGATCACTGACACGACGGTCGTCGGCAACAGCCGCGCCTGCGTGGCGTCCAAATCCCCCCTCACCGGTCTCTTTTTCGACTCCACGTTCGGCGGCCGCTTCCCCGCCACGATGAAGCGGACTGGCTTCGACGCCATCGCCATCTCGGGCAGGGCCGATCAGCCGGTCTACCTCCTGGTGGAGGAGTCCGGCGCCTCGATCAAGCCCGCCTCGCATCTATGGGGAAGGACGACGATCGAGGCCGTGCAGGCGATCCAGGCGGTAGAAAGGCCGGAGGCTGATGCGATTGCCATCGGCCCTGCCGGCGAGCACCTGGTGCGCTTCGCAGCCATCGCTCACTACTGGAAGAACCGGGAGGGGCTGTCGGGCCGTGGCGGAATTGGCGCGGTCATGGGCGCCAAGCGATTAAAGGCGGTGGCGGTCAGGGGAGGGCGCAAGACCGAGGTGGCCGACCCCGCCGGGCTCAGGACTCTCCTCTCCGAGAGCCACCAGCCCCTCAAGACCGGGACCGCCGCCTTGTCAAGCTATGGGACCCCCTTCCTCGTCAACGCGACGAACGCCATCGGGGCCCTCGGGACCCTCAACGAACGGACAGAGGTCTGCGAGGGAGCGTATGAGATCAGCGCGGAACGGTTCAAGGAGGTCTACTTTAAGAAGGATACGACTTGCCTGAAGTGTTCAGTGGCCTGTGGCAAGACCTATCAGGTGCAGGAGGGGGAGTTCGCAGGCACGATGGCGAAGATGCCGGAGTTCGAGACGATCTTCGCCCTCGGCACAATGACGGGGAACCTGCATGCCGCCTCTCTGATCAAGTTGAACGAGATGTGCGACCACCTGGGCATGGACACCATCACCTTGGGCGTGACCTTTGCCTTTGTCTGCGAGGCGATCGAGGCGGGACTGATCTCTGAGGCCGAGGTGGGGATGCCCCTGTCATTCGGCGATTACCGGGCCATGGTTGAGCTGGCCAGGCGGACGGCCTACCGGGAGGGGTTCGGCGATCTTATCGCCGAGGGCTCGGCCCGGCTCGCGGATCGCCTGAAACCGGAGGCGCAACGGTTTCTGTACTGCGCCCGGCGACTGGAACTGCCCGGCCACTCGGCCCGTGCGCTGAAAGGCATGAGCATCGGCTATGCCACCGGGACAAGGGGCGGCAGCCACCACGACACCAGGCCCACGATGCAGTACGGCAAGGAGTTCGATCGGAGGAGCGTCGAGGGGAAGCCGCAATTTGCCATCAGGAGCCAGCACTTCACGGCCGTAGACGATTCGCTGGTCTTGTGTCGCTTCACCTCCGAGCGGGGATTTGGCATGATGCTGAACGAGGCCTACGCGAGGATGATCGGCGCCATCACCGGATGGAACCTCTCGGTGGCCGAGGTGGAGAGGATCGGCGAGCGGATCTGTAACCTGGAGCGGGCCTTCAATGTCCGAGAAGGGCTCAGTCGAAAGGACGATACTCTTCCCTACCGCGCGCTCCACGAACCGATCCCCTCCGGCCCCTCACAAGGGATGTACTGCCCGCCGGCTGAGCTGGACGCGATGCTGGATGAGTATTACCGTCTTCGCGGCTGGTCGCGCGACGGGATTCCCACGCCCGAGAAACTTCGGGAGCTGGATCTGACCTTCGCCGCCAGCGCCACCTGAAGTCATGAACGATCCGGCGCTTTTCACTGAGCCTGCGTCAAAGAGCTAACCCTGATCCGAAAATGTCTCGTGGGATGGGTAGCGCACCCAGCGGGTCCTGTCGCGGTGATCAGCCCCCGCCGTCCTCGCTCCACCCATCCCCCAGTGGGGCCCTTCCGCTGCGGGCGGCGGGGGCGCCCGCTCACCGCGCCACCCGCTGCGTAACCAGACATTCGCAGTCCCGTTAATTTCGGATTGAGGCTAAGTCATTCCCGACCTGCCTTCTGAGACAACCATCACTTCGAGTGGATAGCGTATGATGACTGGTAGATGGTCCCTCCACATACTCCTCACTATGGTGCTGCTCATCTCCAGCCTCTTGCTCGCCGCCGAGGCTGGAGAGCCCGCTCGTCCTCCCAAAGAGCAGCCCATCGGGTGGTTGGGCGTCTCGATCCAAGAGGTGGGTGAAGAGCTGGCCGAGCGGCTCGCGGCTACCTTCGGAGTGGAGAGCGGCACGGGGGTCTTGGTGCTGGAGGCAATTCGGGGTGGCCCGGCCGAAGCGGCGGGACTGAAACCCAGTGATGTGATCGTGAAGCTGGATAACCAACCGATCTGGGAGGTCCGGCAACTCCAGAAGATTATCCGCGGCAGCGCGCCCGGACGGTCGGTCCGGCTGACCATACTCAGGGGGAGGGAGCGGGTGCAGGTGCCGGTCACCGTCGGTCGCATGCCGGAAGGCATCACGGGTCAATTGGCAGGAGAGCGCCTTGGCCTCTTCGCGCGATCCCGAGCTGGGGAGGCACCGGGAAAAGAGGTGGAGGAAAAACCAGAGGAGGGGGTTCGGGTAATGCTTGTCGAACCTGGGTCACCCGCGGCGAAGGCCGGGATGAGGCCGCAGGATCTCCTGGTCAAGATCGGCGAGCAGGACATTCGCTCTCTGGAGGATATGGCAAAGGCCTTGAGGCTGGGAAGGGCCGGCGAGGATATCAGCATCCAGATTATCCGTGATGGCGAACGTCACGTCTTCTTGCTGAAGGTTCCTCCCTCTACCGAGAATACCGAGTCTCGCTGAGGGGTAGCCGGGGAGCTAGTGCCGTTCCAACTTGATGCGCCGATTTTGAGCGGCGTCCCTTATGGCAATGGTCGCGACAGCGCGGGTCGGCACAGTCGCCACAGATAGTTGGAACGGTACTAGTCTTCCTCCACAAGGACGAACTGCTCCCTCGATACGCGACAGCTCGGGCAGCGGGCGGGAGGCTGGTCGCCCTGGACGTGATGGCCACAGCCCAGACATTTCCAC
>JBGPUH010000313.1:0-3405 GCA_041491025.1 Methylomirabilis sp. (SeqCode) | reverse complement strand
GAAAGATACGACCGCTCCGCAGCTATCACACTTGACCTCGAGCGCAGTTGCCGCAAGGGCCCTTAGCTGGTCAGACCGAGGACGTAGGTAATCGTCGTAAGACCGCTCCTGAACCTCCGCGGCGGACTCCGGAATTGTCTCCGTGCGGCCGCAGTAAGGGCATGTGAGACACCCGCCTTGAGGCTCGAAAAGCAGGTTCGCGGCACAGCCGGGACAGGTGTACTTCCGGGGTTTTACGGAGCCTTGTTGTTGAGAGTCCGAGGTCAGATGCGTCACTCCCAGGCAGCAATCGGAGGACACTCTATATCAGAACCTCTCACTAGCAGCAATCTGTTAGATAGAGATGGGCTCCCAGGCGTGTAATCCAGAGTGGATCTGGGAAAATATGGCTCTCAATAGCACCTCAATTCATCGAGGTGTTACCACCACCTGCGTTGGTGGGATTGCGGTGAACGCTCGTGAGGTATCGACTTTTTTGGCAGCCTGCTAGGCGAGTTGGCGCGTTGATGTCAAGAACATCCCTTCAGACAAGTCCGGCTTTTAGTTACAGCCCTCTCGGGAGCGATTATTCCCGTGCCAGTTCTAGCAGGCGGTGCCGCCAGAAGCGAGGCCGCCTGCTTGCCTGGGTGTTGTCGCGTTAATTACAGCATCTTGCAAATATCGTCCAGTGACATCGTCACGGACTGGTCCGCCTGCCCCGAGAACGTCACCGAATTGCCGGCGTCGTTGAGCGTGACTTTGTAGACATACCGTGCGCCGGGCTTTTCCACGACGTTCACGACCTTCCACATCGGGTCGTACATGACCATGCCGAAACTTACGCGGTTATCCATATAACTAAACGGCCAAAGCGTGAACCCGCCGATGGCCAGTACCGGACAGGAAGGCGCTGATTGGAGCGTGTTTGGTCCGGCAAGTGAGGTCACCTTCATCCCGTTCGGAATCGGACCACCGGGCGAGGGTATTTCGATTGCAGTGAGCATATCCATTGAGCAAGGCATCTTTCTCTCCTTGAGCGCCGGGATAAACCGGCAGGTTGTAGTGAATGAAAGAGTCATACGTTAAAGGTCTAGCCAACCGTGACGGCCCCGAGTCATGCACCGGCGCTCGTAAGGGCGACGGCGAAGCGTTGACAGGGGAACGTGCAGGCTGGGTATTGAGCCGCGAAATGAACTTAGTTCGGGATGCCGACCCTGTAAGGAGATGGGGAAGGCCACAACCGACGGGCCGCATTGGCAAGGCTCGAAGATATCCCGCGAGGTCAGAGACCCCAAGCATGTACGGAAGCAACCTGCGCGAGAACCGGGAGATCCTGCGGCCACCCACGAAGCGAGGTGTGGGACGCATCGAGAAGTCTAAGGACGTACGACGATGATGAACGACCGCAGGAAGTCGGACAGACCCGTAGTAGTGACGAAGCGCTCGAACAAAGCCGGTGTGCCGGCGGCGGAGAGTGTGGAGCGAAGGGGTCTGGCCAAAGGGAAGACGCCACGGCAAAACACGGACCGGGCACTGGACCGGATCAACGTGCAAAGCGCGCTGGGGCGGATACGGCAAGCAGCTGTGAAGGATAAGAGGCAGAGGTTCACCAGCCTCATGCACCACATCTACAACTTGAGTATGTTGCGCGAAGCCTACTATGGACTGAAGCGCGATGCCGCTCCGGGAGTAGATGGGGAAACGTGGCGGGAGTACGGAGAGAACCTGGAGAGCAATCTGCGGGAACTCTCTGCTAGGCTGCGGCGCGGGGCATATCGAGCGAAACCGGTTCGTAGAGTATACATCGCTAAAGCGGACGGGCGGATGAGACCGCTCGGAGTCACGACGCTGGAAGACAAAATAGTCCAGCGGGCGACGGTGGAGGTGATGAATGCAATCTACGAGACGGATTTTCTTGGATTCTCGTATGGATTCCGGCCAGGCAAGGGGCAGCACAATGCGCTGGATGCCTTGTACGTCGGGATACTGACGAAGAAAGTGAACTGGGTGCTTGATGGAGACATCAGCTCGTTCTTTGATGGATTGGACCAGGAATGGCTGGTGAAATTCATCGAGCACCGGATAGCAGACCAGCGCGTGGTGCGGCTCATCCGAAAATGGCTGAGGGCGGGCGTGCTGGAAGAAGGCGTGTGGACGTGCAGTGAAGAAGGAACGCCACAAGGCGGGAGTGCCTCGCCATTGATGGCAAATATCTTCCTGCACTACGTGTTCGATCTCTGGGTGCATCATTGGCGAAAGACAAAAGGGAGAGGCGACGTGATCGTCGTCCGATTTGCTGATGATTTCGTCGTTGGATTCCAGCACCGGTCGGACGCCGAGCGGCTTCACAGGGATTTGGTGGAGCGATTCGCCAAGTTCAAGCTGAGACTGCACCCCGAGAAAACGCGTTTGATCGAGTTTGGCTACTTTGCAGCCAACAATCGAAGAAGGCGCGGGCAAGGGAAACCGGAGACATTCAATTTTCTTGGCTTCACGCACATCTGTGGCAAGAAGCGAAGCAACGGGATGTTCACGGTTTATAGGCGTACGATTAGTAAGAGAGACCGAACAAAGCTGAAGGAGATCAAAGCGGGATTGAGAAGACGAATGCATCAGCCGGTGCCGCAAGTAGGCAAGTGGCTGAAAACTGTGGTTGAAGGACACAACCGGTACTATGGAGTGCCTTCGAACGAGCAGTCGTTGTCTTCTTTTCGCTTTCATGTAGCACGACACTGGTTTCGGTCGCTGAGGCGACGTAGCCAGAAGACGCGGCTTACATGGGAGCGGATGTACCGATTGATCGACCGGTGGCTGCCACCGCCGCGAATCCATCACCCTTATCCCTTGAGGCGACTTGGCGTCATCACCTAAGGCAGGAGCCGGATGCGTTAGCAGCGCTCGTCCGGATCTGTGGAGGGGGTGATTAGTAATAGTCATTCCTACTCCGACTGGGTTGAGCGATTTTCTTGAGCCAATCTTCGGGTGGGCCGATTGCCCTGCCTTCACGATATAGTCGAACGGCCCGACCGGAATTCGACAAATCGTCCAATAAATTTTGCTGATGGTGCCCTGCCCTTGCGGTTTTCGCAAGGGTGGGCGGCGATGCGGGTGTTTACTTGCATCCTCCTGGTTATTGTTCCGGAGCCGGGAAGAGAAGAAGCTCGCGCACCTCGCCGGGCACATAGCACGACATGGCAGCCTTCTTCGCCCATGTCAGCGCCTCGTCGATATCAGCGCATTCCAGTATCCAAAATCCGCCCATGTGCTCCTTGGTCTCGGTGTACGGCCCGTCGGTGACGAGCACCTTGCCGTCGGGCTGGGCCCGCAGCGTCTTCGCGCTGCCAGCCGGGGAAATTCCGCAAGCGAACTTCCTCACGCCGGCAGCGATCATTTCGCGGTTGAGCGCGTGAATCCCTTCGATCATCG
>JBGPUH010000312.1:0-3410 GCA_041491025.1 Methylomirabilis sp. (SeqCode) | reverse complement strand
GCGGCGGCCGACGGTCATGACCCTGGAGGAGGTGGCACGTTACCTCCGAATCAACAAATCGACGGTCTACCGGATGGCGCGGGACGGGACGCTGCCGGCCTGGAAGCTGGGCAACGCGTGGCGCTTCAAGAAAGAGTCGATTGAGCGCTGGATCGCTAACACTCAGCGCGCCCAGCAACAGAAGGTGCGCCATCGGGCATAGGCCCCGCGGGCAAGTGGCGTACTGGGGTGAACTGTTCTCCTGTCTCACACTCATCCTTCTCAGGTCTTACCCAACCACAGCTCAACGTCACGTAGCCCCGCTCTGGTGAAGGCGGAGAGAACATGCTATAGATGATATTGCTTGAGAAGCTGGCGTTTGAGAGGCCGGTGAGAGTGTTCACTCTCCCGGCCTTTCGTTTTTGCAGCCGATGTAGGGGTCACGGCCCGGCTTCGACTGGGGTTTCCACGTTCGCCCACCTGCTGCACAAGATGCGGCACCTAACGGAGATTCATGGCGAGCTCGATCAAGTGCCCATCCGGGTCCCGGAAGTACGCCGTCCGCTGCCCCCAGGGGCGATCCTCGGGCGCGCAGACGAAAGCCACTCCGCGGCTGCATAGCCGGGCGTACACCTCATCAACATCCTGGACCAGGAACGCCACCTCACCTTCATGCGTGCCCGGCGGCGGAAGCCCGCTTTCGGATTCCCCAACCAGGGCTGGCAGGCGCCAGCGCTCGAGGAGGGCGAACTTCGGCCCCTCGACCGCCAGCTCCGCATACCCTTCGGCCCTATGGCGAACTGTCATCTCGAGTATATCCGTGTAGAATGCCAAAGATCGCTCGAGATCCTCGACAAAGTGGATCACGTAGGCTAGGTGGCGGAACATGCTTTCCCCCTCCTTGTCCATTGTTCAACTACATGTGTGACCGAGCGAAGAGAACACTCCTGCACGGAGAATTCTATATGCAACTTGTGGTTGACTATAGCCCGCTCGGCCAGATCCCAGCAAGTTCTACCCGGCGCTCTTTCGGGGCCTTCCTGCTCCGGCCTTCATCCGGAGAAGCAGCGTTCTCGCGTGAGAGGAAGCATCGGAAAGGGATGGACAGCGCGTCATTCCCTCGGTTATGCTACAGAGCAGGGAGGCGGAATGGGTCCGGTGGCCCTCCTGGTCTTCAAAACCAGCGAACCCGCTAATAACGGGTTGGTGGGTTCGACCCCCACACGCCTCCGCCAGCATGTTCCTTAGCTCTCGGATCCCCAAGCCGTCGTTTACGCCGGCACGCCCTCAAGCCCCCATCAGACCCCTGCCAGAATAACCCGTCTGCAAGCTGTCCGGTTCATGAACTATCAAGCATTTTCGTGCTCGAAGGAGAGTTGTCAAAAGGGTGTCGGGATGGTAACGTGCCTTCCTAGAGGAAAATGTCTTTGCGAGCGGGAACGGGCTGGTGTTTGTGCGAAGAGGAGGAGACGATGAACTGCGTGTTTTGCAAGATCCGCGATGGCGTGATCCCATCGGTGAGAATCTACGACGATGAGGGCACCTTCGCCATCATGGACATCAATCCGCTCAACGAGGGCCACCTGTTGGTGATCCCCAAGGCGCATGCGGCGACGATCTATGAGGTCGCTGAGGAGGATATGGGTCGGTCGGCCGTGGTCGCCAAGCGGATCGCCCTGGCCGTGCAGGAAGCCCTGCGGCCCGATGGTCTGAACCTGTTACAGGCAAATGGCGCCGCTGCGTTCCAGTCGGTCCCACATTTCCACCTGCACCTGATTCCGCGGTGGACCGGTGACGGAAAGGGCTTTGACTGGCAACTGGTCAAGGGCGACCCGGAGAAGATCCGGGCGATGGGGCAGAAGATCCGGGAGGCACTCTAACCCGGTCGCGGGATCACGACCGGAGGACGATTACTTGGCGGGGAGGAACTGAAGGTCGGCGAATGTCACCTCGGCAGATGACTTGGTATGCTGGGTATTGATCCAGATCGCGACACGCCCCACCTTGGGTGGTGAGTCCTTCCCAAACAACTGCACGTAGTCCTCGTACACGTTTCGACGCTCCTGGACCCATTCCCCCAAACGTTGCTTTCCACTCTGCAGGACGACGACCTTGATAGGGGTCATAGGGGCGTGGCCGTTAGCGATGGTGCCCGCGGGAGCGTTGCTGTCCCAGAGGTAGCCAATAGTAGGGCTCATGACTTTAACGAGGGCCGGAAAGACGACGTAGACCTGAGCCGCCTGGTCGTCTTTGCTTTTCTCGCGGATATCGCCCGCGGGAGGAAGGCGATCCACTTTCCATCGCCAGCTCAGGATCGGAAACTCTTTCAGGTCCACGTCCACTGACTTGTGCAGCCCAAAGGAGTTCCCTTCGCTTACCAGCCTGATGGCGAATTGGCCGTCTTTCAGGGGCTCGAGCGTGATCTCATGATGGTTATGAAAGGCTTCCAGCTCCCACCCGACCGGGATTCCGCTCCCATCCATCTTCCCGTTGATGATCAGGGGAACCTGAGCTGGCTGGGGGATGGAGTTTGCTGCAACCGCGATCGAAAGGAGCCCAAGAACCAACACTCCTGCGAAGCCCATGAGCCGCAGGAAGGGCGCGTAAGGGGACTGAAGCCGTCGGCACCCCGATCCCGTTTGGGTTGTTGTCGTTTCCGTTTTGACTTCCTCCTACCTGATTTTGTGCGCTGCATCTTGGCCCGGCAAGACTGCGTCACGAGAAGAGACTCCGTTATGATAAAGTAGATGCGGGGCTGGCACAAGGGGTTTCTTCGGCGAGTGGCCACTCCTTCTTCATCTTAGTAGACTGCGTCGATGTCCGGTGGCGCCAGGAATCAGAAAGTGGCCGAAATCTCGCCCCGCGAGGGGCAAGAAACGGTTGACAACCCATGGAGCATGTGTAATCCTACAAAAACCTCAGCCCCCGTTCGCGAGGGGGCTACTGCTATTTTTGGAGACCATGATGATTAGCCGCTTGGAGGCCATCGGGCGCACAGCCCTGGCCCAGATCCAGGCCATGGGCCACATGGCTATTTTCTTGGGTTCCGCTTTTTCCTGGGCCGTGATGCCACCGCTGAAGCTGAGGCGTGTTGTCCGCCAGGTTCACTTCATTGGCGTGAAGTCGGTTTCTGTCATCCTTCTGACGGCGATCTTCACCGGAATGGTCTTGGCGCTTCAGGGGTACTACACGCTGCGGAAGTTCGGATCCGAGGCTCTTCTCGGTCCGGCCGTGGCCCTGAGCCTGCTCCGGGAGATGGGGCCGGTCATGGCGGCCATCATGGTGACGGCCAGGGCTGGATCAGCCACTGCTGCCGAGATCGGCATCATGCGGATCACCGAGCAGATCGATGCACTCACGGCCATGGCAGTGAACCCCATAAAATATCTGGTGGTTCCCAGGGTGTTAGCGGGACTTGTGGCGTTCCCGCT
>JBGPUH010000311.1:0-3420 GCA_041491025.1 Methylomirabilis sp. (SeqCode) | reverse complement strand
CCAGGGGAATCTCGTATTCGTAGATCTCACCCTGGACCCAGACGGTGGAAAGGTCCGCGACCTTGTAGAGGTTTTCGCCGGGCATCACCTTCTTGCCCCTGAAGGCCATCTTCTCGATGACCACCCCGTCGATCGGCGAGTGAAGTGTTAGACTCTTGCGAGGCGTCCGTGTTCGCTCCAGCGTGCCGATCTCCTCATCGCTGATGTCCCAGTACTGCAGGCGCCGCCTCGACGCATTGACCAGCGTGTCCGCACCAGACGCGATATCGGGAAAGCGACTCTTGCTCAACGTCTCCTTTGCCCGCAATGCCTGCAGATACTCCTCCTGGGTGGACACGAGATCGGGGCTGTAAATCGTGAGGAGAGGCTGCCCCTTCTTCACCGGCTCCCCGGTAAAGTTGACAAGCAGGCTTTCGATCCACCCCTCGATCTTGATGTTCACGTCGGCGAGGCGACGTTCATCGAACTCCACTACGCCGACTGTCCGGATCGTCCGCTCGATCGAGCGGTATCCCACCAGGCCGGTCCTCAGGCCGATCAACTGCTGCCGCTCCGCGCTGACCATCACCGCTCCGGGAGCCATCTCCATTTCACCACCGGCCTTCTGCTCGCTCTGCGCAGCCGGCATCGACATCCCCTCGTGTCCGGCGTGCTCGCTCTTTGCTGGCGCCTGAGCAATTGGCTCGCGAGGAGGTGGAGTAGCGCCGCGGAACCGCTCCTTGAGCCGGATGCCGCCGCCATACCACACCAAGAAGATCCCCGCGGAGGCAGCGACCAGGACGGCCCAGGCGATGCCCCACTTGACCCGATGCATCTTGTCTCCCATTTGGTCCTCCTCAGTGTACCGGCCCTTCGGCTCGGCTCAGGACAGGGGCGCCGACGACCCACTCCAACTTGGCCAGGCTGGTCTGGTAGTCTCCCAGCGCTCGATAGTACTCTTTCTCGAAATTGGACAGGGTCAGCCGGGTATCCAGCAGGGTGAGAAAATCCAGCTTATTGACCTGATAGCCGGACACTGCCGAGTCGAGCGAGAGTCCGGCTTGCGGAATCAGGCCTGTCTGTAGCAGGTCGAGGAGCTTGCTGCCTTTCTCAAGATCAGACACCAACTCCTTGACCAGCGAGAGCACCTCGTTTCTGGCCGCCTGATACTGTTCCCTGGCCGAGTCGATCAGAGCCGACGTCTCTGCGACCTGCCTGTCTTGCTTGATCCTGAAATAGAGGGGGATGTTGATGGCCACTCCCGCTGAGAACATGTCAGACCGGCTGACCGCGGCAGCGTTCTCCCGAAACCCATAGCTCACGCCGACCGTGAAATCGGGGAAGTATTTCTTCCTGGCGAGCGCGTTGGCCGCTTTGCTGCGTTCAACCTCCTCCTGTAGCGCCCTGAGCAAAGGCCGGTTCTCCAGGGCCCTCGCCTGTATCTCTTTCAGATCCACCTGCACCTCGTCCTTGAGCACCTCCTCTGTTCGAGCGAGAGGGGTTTGGGGAGGGCGGTTCAGGATCGCGTTCAATCTAGCGCCGGCAGCCTGACGGCTCTGCTCCAATCGGATCTGCTCGTCCAGGAGTTTCGAGAGCTCCACCTGGGCCTTTATGACGTCCTGCTGGATCCCTTTACCGACGCTGTATTTCGTCTCGGCGATTTTGACGAATTCCCTAAGCAGCTCGCGATTCTTCTCCACCACCTCTAGCGAGCGATCAACGGCATAGAGTTCGTAAAAAGCCTCCTTGACACGGCGCACGATCTCGTTTTGCTTATCCCGATACCCCTGGCCGATCGCGTTGGCCTCCCGCCGGGCGACCTCGCTCCTGAGACCCAACTTTCCTGGAAATGGGAAGGCTTGTGAGAGGCTGAACTGCTTCATCGTCATGTCATCCTGCGAAAAGGAGAAGGTATTGGTAGGGAGGTTGGCGATCTCGAAGGTCAGCATCGGATCGTCCAGCGACCCTTCTTGGGGGGGCCGCTCTTTCGCCGCCTCCCACTTCTTCCCTTGAGCCCTGATTTCTGGATTGACAGCGAGGGCGTCGCGGATGAGGGGCTGCAGGCGGAGCACCGCTTCATCTGCTGATGCGGCTCTGCCCCAAGCGATGCTGGTGAAGCTTGCGACAGCCGTGAGGAGGAAAACGATCTTCAAGCGTTTGGTCATCCGTGTACCTCCTGCGTATTCGTCAACTCCCGACTAATGGACGGCTCGTTCCACATGATCCTAAGAATCGTGATTCGATGATGACGAGAGAGTCGCCGTTGTCTCTCTGCGATGCACTCCAGTCACTTCACTGTGACCGTCCCATGAAGGATACGGGCCTGGGGCTGGTGGACGTAGTACTCGTAGGTCCCGGGCGTCTCGAAGCTCACCGTTGCGGTCCCCTCGATCCAGAACTGAGGCCCTGATTTCTCCGCAAAGGCCAGGTGCGCCTTCTCTCCGGAAGCGTTCCTCCAGGTCACATGATCCCCTTTGTTGACAGTGATATGCGCATTTCTGAGGGAGCCCAGATTCACCACCACCTCCACATGGGCGGCGAACGTTCGAGGGACCGCGATAGCGAGGGCGGCCACGAGGATGATCACGGTGAGAACGATGCTGCGCTTTGCCATGTTGCTCACCTCCCTTCTTTCTATGTGAGGTCAACGGAGACACGATTCTATAGTTTTGCCAGGCCGCGTTTTAGGCCACGTCGCGTGCCCACCAACTCCAGTGACGGGCAGGACGCAGGCGAAGCCCGATTAGAGATCAGGTTCGACGGGTAGAAGCGGGACCTGTCGCCGCGCAAATAGCCGTAGCTTAGGCTTCGATTAGAATAGAGCTTGTCTTTTGGGTGGAGGCCTGAAACTACCGGCCCGTCGGTTAGAGAGGAACGAAGCGAGGGGGCTTGAGGAGAGTGAATGTTGGGGCCAGAGGAACCCCTATCCCAGTTAGTATGGCGATAAACAGCGAATTCATCAGGACCACTAGCTGGAAGACTTGCGGCAGGTCAATTGCGCACACAAACGGGTGGGCGGTGCCCGACCCGTGGTGATCGGCAAGGTCGCAGATAGGCATGCACAAGCCAAAGGCAAGGACAATTAACAGGACGAACTGTATTCCCGCCGTTTGACGTCTGCTCGTGCTCACCGAAATCCTCCCGTGCCTCCATCACGAATGGAGCTTCGCGGACTTATACTTCCATTCGTCAAGCAAATTGTCAAGCAAATGCGGTGCCATTCGGACTGAGATCCTGAGATACGAGGCAACCCATTAAAAATGCTTGTCTAATCATCCTAAGTGATCATCCACTCATCGTCCTGAAAATTCCAACCAGTCCAGTGATTGGGTATCCGCTGCCACATTGCGATAGGCGTGATAGAAGTAACATGCCGATTTTCATGCATGGATGCTTCCTGGGGCAGCCCTGCCCCATCCACAGGAATCGTGTCGCAGTTTG
>JBGPUH010000310.1:0-3420 GCA_041491025.1 Methylomirabilis sp. (SeqCode) | reverse complement strand
TGCGTGGATGCAGCCCTGCCGGGTCTTGTGCGTGAGGCCGATCTCGTGTTGGTTGGCGCGGATGCGGTGGTTGAGGATGGGGCGATCAACAAGATCGGGACCTATCCGCTGTCCCTGGCGGCCAAGGCGATGGAGCGGCCTTTTTACATCGCTGCCTTGCTGGACAAACTCCTTCCGCCGTCTCTGGTACCACTCCTTCGCATCGCCGACCGCCCGCCCGAGGAGGTGTGGGAAGCACGACACCCCACGCTGCAGGTACGCAATCGATATTCCGAAATCACACCGCTTGAGATGGTGACCGGAGTCATCACTGAAGCAGGCCTCTGGTCGCGACGGAGACTGAGATCGGGCTTCCGGAATGCGCCGGTCTCGGCGACGCTGGCTCGTTTGGCGGAGGAGGTCGCGAGTGCCGTTCCAGCATGATGCGCCGAATGTGAGCCGCGTCCCTTATGGCAATGGTCCCGACCGTGCGGAACGGCACAGTCGCCATAGTGAGTTGGAACGGCACTCATACACACGACAATTTTAGAGTTACATCAGGCGGGTGGCCGAGGCGGGGCGCCCCATCCGCCCGCAACGGAAGGGCCCCACTGGGGGATGGGTGGAGTGAGGACGGATGGGGCTGGGTTCCCGGAGCCCGAAGGGATCGGGAGGGGAGGACAGGACCAGCCCTTGCAACACGAGTACAGACGTGTGTATTAGTTCAGTCCGGCAAGGTCACGACTCAGCAGACGGGTGAGCCGGGCGAGTTGCGCCTCCACCCGCTGCAGTTCCAGAATCGATTGCCGCTCGTAGATTGTGAGGTTCGGGTAGTGAGCGGCCACGGCGTACACCAGGTCCCTCGGGCTTGCCAGAAGCTTCAGGTGGGTCTTCAGTTCTGTGCCGAGGCTCGGCCGGAGGGCCAGGATCTTCTTTAGCCGTTCTACGATGGTGGCAGCCTGAGCCCTCAGTTGGGGCGAATCCTCGCCTTCGTCCTCCAGTAGCTCTATCACGGCCCGCCTGTAGGGAATTTCTTGCACATACGAGAGGATCCGGGCCTTTCCCAGGCCACGGACCACAATCTCATAGTTGCCCGCCGGCAGCTTGACAGCGCGGATGATCTGGCCGAACCCGCCTACGTCGTACGGCTGCGGCTCTGGGGCTTCTTCCCATCCCTTCCGGAGCAGGAAAATCCCGAGGTAACGGTCGGACTGGAGGCAGTCGTGGATCATTCGCCTGTAGCGTTCCTCGAAAATGTGGAGCGGCAGAGCCATGGTCGGAAAGAGGGCCACATTCGGGAGCGGGAAAATCGGAAGCTCGGCCGGCGGCCGTGAGTGGTCGATAAACTCAAACGCTCGGTCTGCTGGCGACATCGGGGTTTTGCGCTAGGCGCCGCAGCGTCTGTAGATTTCGGCTGTCGGCCGATACGAAGTCGTTGTCTTTCGGGGTTTCGATAATCATCGGCAGTCCCCGCAGGCAGGGGTCGGTCACCAGACAGCGGAAGGCCTCGAGCCCGATCGCTCCCTTGCCGATGTGCTCGTGCCGGTCCACCCGACACCCCAGCCCCCGCTTGCTGTCGTTGAGGTGAATGACCTTGAGGTTCGCGATCCCAACGGTCCGATCGAACTCGCGGATGACGCCGGCATAGCCGTCCGGAGTCCGGATGTCACAACCAGCAGCAAAGACGTGGCAGGTGTCAAGGCAGACTCCCGTCCGCTCCGGAAGGCCGATCTGGTCCAGGATGGCAGCGATCTGCTCAAACCGGTGCCCCAGACTCGTCCCCTGGCCAGCGGTGGTCTCGAGGACCGCCTGCACCTGATAGCCCCTCGTCCGCTTCAAGAGCTCCCGAATACTGATCGCCACCTGTCGTAACCCTGCTTCCTCACCGGCCCCCATGTGGGCTCCGGGATGGGCGACAAGGTAGGGAATGCCAAGCGCCTCGGCCCGCTCCAGTTCCTCGAGGAAGGCTGCCATCGACTTGTGATGTAAGGCCGGGTCGGTCGAGGCCAGATTGATCAAGTACGAATCGTGTGCCGCGGCCGGGGCGATTCCGGTGGTCTGAAGATTTGCGCGAAATCGCTCGATCTCCTCCGGCGGTAATGGCCTGGCGCGCCACTGGTTGCTGCTTTTCGTAAAGAGCTGAATCGTCCGACAGCCGACCTGCTGTCCTCTCAATGGTGCCAGGTCCACCCCTCCTGCGATCGACATGTGGGCGCCGAGGAGCAGATCCGGTGCATCTCTCCGCCGGCGCTGGTGTGTGTTCATCGGCTGGATTGTTGAAGGAAGGCAAGGTCTCAATGGAAATTGAACCGCTCGGCAAGAAGCCTGCGGAAGCGGGGCTGATAGATCAGATCGAAGGCCAGCTCTTTCCCGGGAAAGAGTTTCAGCGCCAACTGCCTCACGCCGATCACCATCCGGGACGCCTCTTCCAGCGAGAGCGTGGTCTGGCTGATCACGCTCATCGTCAGACCAACAACGAGTTGGAGCTGCCGTAGGCGACGCTCCTCATCCTTGAGTTCCTCCGGAGTTGGCATCACGTCTCCCCAGTGGCGAATCGTTCAACGCCATGTTACCAGAGACCCGAATCGTTTCCAACCTTTGTGTGTGCAGGGAGCGTGAGACACGCGAAGGAGACGCTCGCTGAGGCGGCCTCGGACACGCTCCGGCTCCGTCGATCCTGTCACTACGGGGGAAGCGTGGGCGGCATGTGGAGAGGACGAAGCAGCCGGGCCCGTCATCCCCTGGGCGAAGGACATTGACTGCAATTGCAAGAATGCTATGATAGATTACGGTGATAAGCAGCACCCTCGCCTGTCCTGAGCCCGGTCGAAGGGCCTGTCCTGAGCCGCGCCGAAGCCTGTGGTGAGCCCTGTCGAAGCGGGCCTGTCATGGCGAGGCTGACGGTAGTTCACCGACGCAATCTCAATGGTCGGGGCACTGTGCCCTCGACGGGGTGAATCGAGGACGCAAGGAAGATGGGTGGTTAAGAGGATGACACACGATCGTCAGAATCAGGAGAGCGTTGCAGCGGAGATGGATGTGCCGCGCTGGGCACGCGAGCTGAAAGAGCGGATCAACGCCCGGATGACCTCTCTCTTTGTCCTCCACTACAATGTTGGCGATGAGGTTCGCTTCGGCGATCAGTTCGTGTCCCTCCCGACCTTTCTGGGACGCTGGCTGGCAGTCGATGAGCGGATGATCGTGTACGATCGCTCCCGCGGCCTGCATTTTTCCGATTCCGCCACAGAGGCGCTCTTCCGGAAGGTCACTGGCCTCACCAATGAGGCCGAGGCGGCAAAGCGTCGGGCTCTCACCGCGCTGGGTCAAGAGGTTCCGCCGGAACGCGCGCTGCCGACTCACCCGACCAAGGTCCTTGCGCTCCTCGAGACAGCGATCCGGTCCGGCTGCTTCGGCGCCAGGGAGGGACCCTCGCTCCTGGTG
>JBGPUH010000309.1:0-3423 GCA_041491025.1 Methylomirabilis sp. (SeqCode) | reverse complement strand
ATGATCCATAGCCTGCTGCCCTTGTTTATGGTCACGATACTGGGGGCCAGCACAATGGCGGTCGGCCTTGTTGAAGGACTCGCCGAGTCGCTGGCGCTGGTCGTCAAAGTCTTTTCAGGAACGCTGAGCGACTACTTGGGCAAGCGGAAGGGGCTGGCCTTATTCGGCTACGCCTTGGGCGCATTCACCAAGCCTCTTTTTGCCGTCGCTTCTGGCGTCGGCCTCGTCTTGACCGCTCGCCTGCTGGACAGAGTCGGGAAAGGTGTGCGTGGCGCGCCACGGGACGCCATGGTCGCGGACATCGCCCCACCGCAGCTCCGGGGTGCCGCTTTCGGCTTGCGGCAGTCTCTCGATACGGTCGGAGCGTTCCTCGGCCCCCTGCTCGCGGTCGGGTTGATGCTACTCTGGGCCAATGATTTTCGGGCCGTCTTCTGGGTGGCCATCTTGCCGGGGTTGATGGCCGTGGCACTCTTGTTGTTCGGTATCCATGAACCTGAGCATCGGCAGACATCCAAGGGCAGGAATCCCATTCGATGGGATAATCTGACCCGCTTAGCGTCGGCCTATTGGTGGGTAGTGGGGTTTGGGGCCATCTTCGCGTTAGCTCGGTTCAGTGAGGCCTTTTTGGTCCTCCGCGCTCAGCACAGCGGGATTCCCGTCGCCTTAGTCCCCCTCGTCATGGTTGCGATGAATCTGATCTATGCCTTATCGGCCTATCCTTTCGGCAAGCTCTCTGATCAGATGAGTCACATGAGGCTGCTCGCACTTGGGCTTCTGGTTCTGATTGTGGCCGATTTGGTCTTGGCTATGAACGATCACTGGGGCGCTGTCCTATTGGGCGTCGGGTTGTGGGGCCTTCATATGGGCATGACGCAAGGTTTGCTCGCCACCATGGTAGCCGACACAGCACCAGCCGATCTTCGAGGGACAGCGTATGGCTTCTTCAACCTCGCCAGCGGCTTGTCTATGCTGATTGCCAGCGTACTAGCAGGATTCCTGTGGGATCAGTTTGGCGCATCATTCACATTCTATGCAGGAGCCATGTTTTGCGGGATTGCTGTCATGGGACTAACCCTTTACCAGCTGAAGAGCAACGAATGAGTTTCTGTCTTTCGATCCAACATTTCGCGGCGCGGGGGTCTGGTCTATCTGGTCAATCTGGTTTGTTTGGCTCAACGGACGAGACGAACGAGCTAGACGCGATAGACCAGGCAGACCCGCGCACCAGATAGACCGCCTCTGAATCGCCCTCCCCTCACGCTTCACTACGCCTTCGCCATTCACCATTAATCATTCAACATTGAACAATCCCCCCTCACCTGGACTTCCCCCGGTTTAGTGGACACGGCTGGTTGACTGAGCCGCCCGCTGTTCGAACTCCACGGGGCTGAGATAGCCCAAGGTGGAATGTCGGCGGGACCGATTATAAAATCCCTCCAGATACGCAAAGATCTCCGGGCGCGCTTCCTGCCGGGTGTGATACGGGCGACCACGCATGAGCTCGGTTTTCAGCGTGGCGAAGAAGCTTTCTACCACGGCGTTATCCCAGCAATTGCCGGGACGGCTCATCGAGCCCCGGATTCCGCAGCTGACTAACCGATGCTGATAGGCCACCGCGCCATACTGGCTGCCTCGATCCGAATGGTGCAGGAGCCCAGCCATCACGGGCCGTTGGTGCAGCGCCATCTCTAAGGCCGTCACCGTCAGCGCGGTCGTCTGCTGTGCATCCATCGCCCAGCCGATCACCCGACGCGAGTACAAATCTATCACCACGGCGAGGTAGAGCCAGCCCTGGCGTGTGGGCACGTAGGTGATGTCGGCGGCCCACTTCTCATTCGGCCGCGTCGCGGTAAATTCCCGTCGCAAGACGTTCGCCCTCACCACCGCCGGGAGCGCGCCGGCCGGTTGGCGCCAGCTCCGCGGTCGTCGGACACTGCGGAGCCCATGCAGCCGCATGAGCCGAGCCACGCGATGGCGTCCAACCCGAAGCCCGTGGGCGCGCAGATCTTGATGAATCCGCGGACTCCCATAGCGGCCTCGCGACGCTTGGTAACAGGTCCGAATATGCGTGACCAGCCATTGATTCTGCTGCGCGCGCGCCCCGAGCGGACGACGACACCAGGCGTAATAGCCACTCCGGGCCACCGCGAGCACGCGACACAAGACCTCCACGGGATACGCGGCCTTCTCCGCCTGGATGAAACGATACCTCACCCCGACTCCTTGGCAAAGAAGGCCACGGCTTTTTTTAGGATGTCGCGCTCCATGCGGAGTTGCTCGACTTCCCGGCGCAAGACCTTGAGTTCCTCGGTCGCCAGAAAGCTGTGGGATCCTTGGGGCGCACCCGCCACGTGCCGCATCCACCGATTGAACGTCGGTTGGGGAATGCCCAACTCCCGCGCCACCTGACATTCACTCTTCCCACTGCGTCGGCACAAGTCCACGGCTTCCTGCTTAAACTCCGGCGTGAAACTCCGTCGCTGCTGGCCCATGTGGCACCTCCCTTCGCTGATTATGCACGGAAGGTGTCCACAAAATCAGGGGAAGACCAACCCCTCCCTTTCCTTGACAGGGTATCGCATGGCTCGTATGCTCAACATGGTCGTTCTGTCTCCCTATATCTCAGTCTTATGGGAGGGACACTTCGATGCATTTTCCGAGAAATCGTCCCCGTCTGCTGCTTCTGATTATCTCGACTGCGGCGCTCCTCACCGCCTTGGTTGCAGCGCCGCTTCCTGTAAGAGCCGATCCGTTTGTCCTACTCGCCACGTATGATGGGGTCATCAATCCGGTCTCCGCCGAATACCTGCATGATGCACTTGCCTCTGCGCAGGAGAGTGGGGCACAAGCCTTGATCATCCGCCTCGATACGCCAGGCGGCCTCGACACGTCGATGCGGCTCATCATTAAGGACATCACCGGCGCCACCATTCCCGTGGTCGTGTACGTGTCGCCGTCCAGCGGACGTGCTGCTTCCGCCGGGGTGTTTATCACCATGGCGGCGCATGTCGCGGCGATGGCTCCCGGTACGAATATCGGTGCCGCCCATCCCGTCGCCATGGGTGGGGGCGAGATGGACAAGACGATGAAGGAGAAGGTCGAGAACGATTCCGTGGCCTACATCAAATCGATCGCCGAGCAACGGGGGCGGAACGTCGCCTGGGCGGAAGATGCCGTCCGGAAGAGCGTGTCCGTGACGGAACGAGAAGCCTTGAAGCTGAGGATCGTCGATCTGGTGGTGGAGGATATCCCGGCATTGCTGAAGCAACTGGACGGCCGCACCATCCCTCTCCAATCCGGCCCGTCGGTGTTGCACACTGCGGACACGGCCGTGCGCGAATTCCCGATGGGGCTTCGTCTCGAACTCCTGAAGACTCTCAGCGATCCGAATATCGCCTACCTGCTCATGACAATCGGCACCGT
>JBGPUH010000308.1:0-3426 GCA_041491025.1 Methylomirabilis sp. (SeqCode) | reverse complement strand
TCGAGTACGTTCCTTGTGCCGGCAGTCCTTACGCGGGGCAACCTCGTCATCGCGATCTCCACCGGGGGTGACAGCCCCGGACTTGCCAGGAAGATCCGGGAGGACCTGGAGTCGGTCTACGGCGATGAGTACGCCGAGCTATTGAAAGTGTTAGGCCGGGTCAGGGAGCGGGCGATGCGTGAGGTCGCCGACCCCGGGCGCCGGAGGGCCCTGCTGGAGCGGGCCGTTGAGGCCGATCTGTTGACGTTGATCCGGACGGGGGACGCCCTCGGTATCGAAAGAACTGTGAACGGGTTGTTCGACGAGCCGCCGCACACGATGACGCAGTCTGTGTAGTCGAAGGGATTATGGAACTCATCCTGTCTTACGGTGCATTGCTCCTCTACCTTGCCGCGAGCCTGGGGTACATGGGCTCCCTGACGGCCCGGCATCGCAGGCTCCTCAGGACGGCGGGTATCCTGGCGCGCTCCGGCTTTGTCCTGCATACCGCGGGCTTGGGGGTCTACCTCTACCAGCAAGGCCGCCCGCCGGCTACCCTTGCCGAATGGCTCTCCTTCTACGCATGGGCCACGGCTGCCGTCTACATCCTGACAGAGGTGCGCTACGAAAGTAAGGTCATCGGTTCATTCGTCATTCCTCTTGTTGTCATCCTCCTCGGGACCTCGGCTGCCCTGCCCAAGACGATCGAAAGCCTGGCCCCCCCGCTAAAGAACATCGGGGTCTGGGCCCACGTGATTCTGACGCTGCTCGGGAATGCCGCCTTCGCCCTCGCCTGCTGCGGGGCGTTGATGTACCTGCTGCAAGAACGCCAGCTCAAGTCGAAGCACCCTGGAGTCCTGTTTCATCGACTGCCCTCGCTGAACCATCTTGACGACCTGTGCCACCGTGCCCTTTCGATTGGCTTTCCTCTCCTGACCCTTGGCCTGTTGAGCGGTGCCCTGCTGGCGTTTTCCGCGTGGGGTTCCTTCCTGACCTGGGACGGGAAGCAGATCTGGTCGATCGCCACCTGGTTCTTCTATGCTGCGCTGCTGCACGGACGGCTGGCAGGGGGCTGGCGTGGAAGGAAGGCGGCCATCTTGTCGATCATCGGCTTCTGCGGAGTGGTCTTTGCCTCCCTCGGGGCAAATCTGGTCATCAGGGGAACCCACGCCTTCTGATGGAACGTTTCGAGTTTCGAGTGCCGAGTTTCGAGTTTAGAAGTGGAAACCCGAAACCCGAAACGCGAAACCCGAAACTCAAAACTGCGAAGCCACGATGGATATCATTGTCCTTGGTCTAAGCCACAAGACAGCGCCACTCGACCTTAGGGAAAAGCTGTATTTCCCGGAGTCCGAGCTGCCAGAAGTCTTGGAGGCAGTCGGCGCCTGCGGGCAGATCCTTGAGCGGATGATGCTCTCCACCTGCAACCGGGTGGAGGCCTACGCCGTTGTGGACGAGGTGGAGGCTGCACGCCGGTTCCTCGTGGAGTTCCTCGCCGAACGAGGCAAGCTTCCGCCTGAGCCCTTCGAGTCCTGTCTCTATCTGCTCAAAGCTGATCAGGCCCTCCGGCACATCTTCCGCGTGGCGTCGAGTCTCGATGCCATGGTGGTCGGCGAACCCCAGATCCTGGGCCAGGTGAAGGCGGCGTATGGGATCGCCCTGGAGCAGGAAGCCACAGGCGTGATTCTGAATAACCTGATGGAAACCGCCTTCCATGTGGCGAAGCGGGTTCGGACCGAGACAGGAATCGCGACCTCGGCAGTCTCGGTCTCTACCGCTGCCATCGAGCTGGCCAAGAAGATCTTCGGTGACCTCAAGGGTCGCTCCGTGATGCTGATCGGGGCCGGGAAGATGTCGGAGCTATCCGCCAAGCACCTGCTGGCCGACGGCGTCGGCTCGGTCATCGTGGCCAATCGGAACTTCGATCGGGCGGTGGAGCTGGCCGAGCGGTTTAATGGCCGGGCCGTCCACTATGACGATGCCAAGGCGGAGATGGTCCGGGCCGACATCATCATCAGCTCGACCGGGGCACCGCACCAGATCCTGTCCAAGGCGGACCTGGAAGAGATCGTCATCCAGCGCCGAAATCGGCCGATATTCCTGATCGACATCGCGGTTCCACGGGACATCGATCCGACGGCCAACGAGATCGACAATGTCTACCTCTATGATATCGACGACCTCCAGGGAGTCGTGCAGGCCAACCTGCGCGAGCGGCAGCGGGAGGCGGAGCGGGCGGAGGCGTTGATCGATCGAGAGGTGTCGCAGTTTGTCGGCTGGCTCGCGGGCCTCAAGGTCGTTCCCACCATCGTGGCCATGCGTCAGAAGGTGGAGGCGATACGCGAGGAGGAACTCCAGAGGGTCTTTGCGAGACTGCCAGACCTGACCCCGGAGGAACGACAGGCCATCTCGAGCCTCGCTAGCTCGATCGTGAACAAGATCCTCCACGACCCGATGACGGAGTTGAAACGGCAGTCGGCTATGAAGGATGGCCACCTCTATGTGAGTGTGCTCCGGAGGCTCTTTGCTATCAGAGATGAGTAACAAGTTCCAAGTTCCAGGTTCCGGGTTTCGATGGTGGCGTAGGGGCTTCGCTTGCTGCGCCCTTCCGCAAGGAGTAATGTGCAGCGCAATTCCTTGAGGCTCGGCACCCGCGGTAGCCCGCTTGCCCTGCGTCAGGCGGGGCTGGTCGCGGAAGCCCTCGGCAAGCAATCGCCCGGTCTGGAAGTTCGCCTCATCCCCATCAAGACCTCAGGTGACAAGCTCCTCGATTCGCCGCTTGCGCAGGCCGGGGGAAAGGGCCTGTTCGTGAAGGAGATCGAGGAGGCCCTTCTCGAGAGCCGGATCGACCTTGCGGTCCACAGCATGAAAGACCTCCCAGCGGAGTTGCCGCCGGGCCTCCGTGTGGGCGCTGTCATGCTTCGTGAAGATCCGTGTGACGCGCTTATCGCCAGAAACGGCCTTCGCTTCGCAGAACTGCCTGCTGGCGCCAGGATCGGGACCAGCAGCCTGCGGCGGCAAGTGCAGTTCCTCCATCACCGACCCGACCTCCAGATCGTTCCGCTGCGCGGCAACGTGGAGACGCGGCTCAAGAAACTCGAAACGCTCGACCTGGATGCCGTCGTCCTTGCGGTCGCGGGCCTTATCCGTCTTGGCTTGCAGCATCGGATCACCGAGCGGCTCCATCCCGAACTGAGCCTGCCGGCGATTGGCCAAGGCGCGCTGGCGATCGAAATCCGGGAGGATGACCCACGTGTTGCTCCGATTGTCGGTTCGATCGATCATCGAGAGACTCGACTGGCGACCGCGGCGGAACGGGCGTTTCTGCGGCGCCTGGGCGGAAGCTGCGTGACCCCGGTCGCCGCCTTCGGCCAGATCGAAGGGGACTCGCTCGTCCTCACCGGAATGGTGGCCAGTCTGGACGGAAAGCGCATGGTGAAAGAGGTG
>JBGPUH010000307.1:0-3432 GCA_041491025.1 Methylomirabilis sp. (SeqCode) | reverse complement strand
GCCGGTCATCAACGAAAGGCACCTCAAGAAGATCCACCGCTATACCAAACTGGGCCTGAAGGAAGGGGCCAAGCTGCTAACCGGCGGGGACATCCACAGGAGGGGCGATTGCGCGAAGGGCTTCTTCTACCTCCCGACGGTCTTGGCCGACGTATCCAGCAAGATGCGAATCGCCCAGGAGGAGATCTTCGGTCCCACGGTGGCAATCATTCCCGTGGCCGACCTCGACGAGGCTATCGATGTCGTGAATTCCACCCGGTACGGTCTCTCGTCAGCCATCTACACACGAGACGTCGGCAAGGCGTTTAAAGCGATGCGAGAGATCGAGGCCGGAATCACGTACGTGAACGCCTCCACCATCGGTGCGGAGGTCCATCTGCCCTTCGGCGGGCTTCGCCACAGCGGGAACGGCCGTCGCGAGGGAGGAAGCCCGGCGATCGATAACTTCACTGAGTGGAAGACACTGTACATCGACTTCAGCGGAAGGCTCCAAAGGGCCCAGATTGACGAGGGAACCCCCTTGTGAACAGCCGCATCTCTTTACATCGCTTTGGCTTTATGTTATAGGAAGGCTACAATGCGCTTGAGCGTGCACCGGCAGGTGGTGTGGATTGTTCTTGTGTCGGCTGTCTTGGCCCTCCCGCTTGGGCTGTCTGCTGGCGAGTCTGCGTCATCCCGCGAGCGGGGGCGTATCCCCGTGCCAGACGCGAAGATCACTGGCTTTCACCTGGTGGAGACGAAGAGTGGGGCCAAGCTGTGGGAGATATGGGGTGACTTGGCCGAGGTCTTCGAGAAGGAGGGGCTGGCCAAGGTGATGAAGATCTCCCAGCAGGTAATCGTGACGCTGTATTCCGAGCAGGGCAAGCTGACGTCTCGGTCAGACAAAGCCACGCTCAACATGCGAACCAAAGACGTGCGTCTGGAGGGGAATGTCATCGCCACATCAGACCAGGGAAGCAGCCTACAGACCCAGTTGCTGGACTGGTCAGCCGAAGATCGCCGGCTATCCACTCCATCGCTCGTCATCCTGGTGAAGGGCGGGCTTGTCAGCCGGGGAGTGGGAATGGAGGCGGAAACGAATCTCGAGCGGGCGAGGCTCCTCAGTCGCGTGCAGTCACAGGTCATTCCCGGTAGTGGCGGGGTGGCCACCAAAGACCTTCCCGTCCTGCGGAAAGGAGGAACCCGATGAGCCATCACCGCTGGATCGCCGCGGCCATTGTGCCGCTTAGCCTCGGCCTGCTGCTCGGGTCAGGGCTTGCACAGGAGAAGCAGAAAGGGAAAAAACCGCTCACGATCACGTCTGACCACTTGGAGGTGAACCGGAAGCTTCACTCAGCGGTGTACACAGGCAACGTGATGGCCGATGACAAAGACCGAGGCATGGTCATTCTCTCGGATAAGATGGAGTTCTTTTTCGATGAGAAGATGGAGCGGATCGAGAAGGGGCTCGCCACTGGAAACGTGAGGATTACCGCAGGAGACAGACGGATCACCTCCGACCAGCTTGAGCTGTTTCCAGTGGAAGAAAGGGCGGTATTCACGGGCGATCCCAGGGTGTGGCAGGACAATGATCTTATCACCGGGACGAAGATCACCATTTTCCTGAAGGAGGACAGGGCGATCGTTGAGGGTGGTCCCTCGAAGCGGGTGACGGCTATCCTCTACCCTAAGCCTGAGGGAGCGGAAAAGTCGAAGTCGGGGGAGACCGGTGAGGGTGAGAAACCCGCAACGCCAAAGGATGGATCCTGAGGAGGGATGGAGCGGACCCTTCGGACCGACAACCTGTTCAAGTCGTTCAGGGGCCGAACCGTGGTGGCCGGCGTCAGTATCAGTCTCAATGCCGGAGAGGTCGTCGGTTTGTTGGGTCCCAATGGCGCCGGGAAGACCACGACCTTCTACATGGTCCTGGGATTATTGAAGCCGGATCGTGGTCGGGTCATCTTGAATGAGGAGGATGTCACTGACCTGCCAGTGTACAAGCGGGCCCGAAAGGGGTTGGGATTCCTCCCCCAGGAACCGTCGATCTTCCGCAAGCTCACAGTGGAACAGAACCTGATGGCGATCCTCGAGATCCTGGATCTGAGCAAAGAGGAGCGACGGAAGCGGCTTGAGAGCCTCCTCCGAGAGCTTGACCTGACGCACCTTGCCAAGAGCAAGGCGTATACGCTATCAGGCGGCGAGCGCCGCCGGGCGGAGATCACCCGATCCCTCGTGACCTCCCCCGATTTCATGTTGATGGACGAGCCGTTCGCAGGGATCGACCCGATCGCCGTGGCCGACATCCAGACGATTATTGCTCGTTTGAAGGGGAAGGGAATCGGGGTCTTAGTGACCGATCACAATGTGCGGGAGACACTGCAGATCGTCGATCGCGCCTATTTGATCTATGAAGGCCAGGTGTTGGTCTCCGGGACTGCCCACGAGTTAGCATCCGACGAGCGGGCCAGGGAGATCTACCTGGGGGAGCGATTCAGCTTGTGAGGACTGGACGCCATGGCCTTTGAGGCGAAGCTCAGTCTGCGGCAGACGCAGAGGATGGTCATGACCCCGATGCTGCAGGAGGCAATCAGTCTCTTGCAGCTCTCGCGGCTGGAGATGCTTCAGGCCCTCCGCCAGCAGGTGGAGGAGAACCCCGTCATGGAAGAGGTGATGGAGGAGACCGAGGAGCTGGACGAGCTGCCAGAGGCCAAAGCCGTTGCCGAGGAGCCGGTAGCAGAGAGCAACGGGGAGGGCACGCCCTCGGACATCGATTGGGAGAGTTATCTTCAGGACGCCTCAGACTATCGACCTTCCATCCAACGCGAGCAAAGTGAGCGGTTCGATGGCGAAAGCCTGCTCACCAGACCCAGCTCCCTACAGGACCACCTCCTCTTCCAGCTTCACCTGACCGCGAATGATCCGCAACTCCTGAGCTTGGGCTCCATCATCATCGGTGATCTGGACGACAATGGCTATCTTCGCAGCAGCGTGGACGAGTTGGCGCCACTGGCTGGCGCCACCCCCCAGGCGGCAGAAGCAGCCCTCCGGTTTGTCCATGGCTTCGACCCCACTGGAGTCGGGGCCCGCGATCTTCGGGAATGTCTCCTGATTCAGCTCAGAGCGCGACCGGAAAGGCATGACATGGCGGAGGCCATCGTCACCAGTCACCTCCATGAATTGGAGCGCCGCCAATTAGGAAGGGTCGCCGACGCGCTGGGAATCCCGCTCAAAGAGGTCCAGGAGGCGGTCAACGTGATCGCCTCCTTGGAGCCGAAGCCAGGGAAGACCTTCGGCGGCGAAGAGCCCCGGTACATCACGCCGGATGTGTATATTCTCAAAATCGACGGCCGCTTCGTGGTCACGGCGAATGAAGATGGCCTCCCCCGGCTCCGCGTCAGTCCATATTATCGCGAGATCCTTTCGAAGCGAGGCCTCGTCCCGCGGGAGGCCAGG
>JBGPUH010000306.1:0-3434 GCA_041491025.1 Methylomirabilis sp. (SeqCode) | reverse complement strand
GGCCTCGGAATTAACATCGCACGACGGCAGCGAGCGGTAACCTTTTGACGAGTGGTGACGTTACTTAGTCATCTCCCCTCGTGCGCGTTTTTCGAAGGTCTTCGCTCAGAAAAACCCACCTTTACCACAGGCTGCTAGCAGCCAAGAATCAAGAAAACACCTGGAGGTCTTGTATGACCCAGCGCCTCACCATGGGCTTCTGGTGCTATCCGCCGTAGTGTGCCGCGCTGCGCCGAGCCGAAATCTGGCTCCCCGTTTAGGTTGTCTTGTAACAAAGTGTGTAGAGCGCTGCATGCCTTGCGGCGGGAAGGCGTACTTTGATGCGAACGCTTATTATCTGTCTTACTGCTGCTGTTGCTCTCCTCAACGCACAATCCAAACCGAGCGATCCGGGTGACTCCGTCCAGCTCCAGCTCCAGAAGCCCGACACACCTGAATCCAAATACCTTAGGGATAATCCCACGGCGACCAAGCTCGCCTACCGCAAGGGACAGATCCGCTTCCGAAACGCCAACGGCGGCAAGACCGCAATCTTAGGGGATGTCACCCACCAGGACCTGGATACCGGCGCTTGGGTTGCCAATTCACCTACACTATCTCAGACCGCCAATGGTTGGCGCATCGACGGCAGCGGCAACGATGTCAAGATCCGGAAACTCGGCACGGACAAGCACGTCATCACCCAGACCTTCACGAACTACACGACGAAGCACGATTCATCGCTGGTGCTGACCGTCCCGACCCTAACTTATGACAAGGACCTCTCCTACCATTTCATCCAGAACGGCCTCACCTGGACGCTCGCCTTCGACCACACTGGTGCGTTCGACGTCACCACCAAGATCACGGCCAAGCGAGGGCTCACGGCCTACTCATTCGATTTGTCCAGCTCCGAAACGCTGAGCATCACTCGCGAGGGTCACCTGGTCGGGGATGCCAATGTCACGATGACGCGCGCCGTAATAATTCCAAAGAAAGGCCCCCGCGTCCTCTGCTCGCCGTGGACGTACTCGAAACAGGCGGGCGCATCGTTCACCTGCGACGATTCTGCTTTCAAGCCGGAGCAGTTCCCATACATGATCGACCCGTCGTCGCACGATCTCACTGACTCCGGAACGTATAATCTGGACGACGGGTCCCCCAATGTGTCCATCCCGTTCAACACCAACGGATTTCTGCCTTCTGGCGCGACATTCATCCGGCAGGACTGCGCCTACACCACAGTCTGGAACAATGACGGCGACCTTTCCTGCGGAATGTCGACTTTCAATAATGCGGGAACGACAACCGTGGAAGTGGACATGGGCTGCTCGGACAGTTGCACTGCCCAGGTCACGAACATCACCCTCCGGATCACGTGGGACCAGCCACCGGTTTATAGCTTTTCCGCGCCGAGCCCAATCTATGCCGACACAGCTTACAGCGTTCTTCCGAGTGTGGTCGACCCCGATGGCGACAATGTAGGTCCGATAGGCGTCCTGATCTCGGGTAACGGCCCAAATACCCCCAACCAATGCGGATGGCGACAAAACGGCCCCCCGAGCTATCCGGCGGGTACCTTCGATGATGCCGGTAACATCCAGGCGAACATCTGGTCGAATTCGCAGTGTACCGTGAACACAGCTCCCGGCTGGCCTTACACCGTTACTTTTGCCACGGGATTTACCGGCGCCAAGAATGTCTACCTCAATATGGCCGTTTGCAATTTTTGGGGTTGCAACTTCCCGGCATGGGTCTACGTCGGCCAGATCACTGTCTCCTCACCCACATCGGCAGCCCCCACCTTCAGTCCGGCCGCCGGCACCTACTCCTCGGCGCAGAATATCAGCCTCAGTACCGCCACCAGCGGCGCCACGATTCGGTATACCCTCGATGGCAGCACCCCCACTTCGAGCGTCGGCACTGTCTACACTGGCGCGATCACGCTCACCGCGAACGGAACCACCACGATCAAAGCCATCGCATACAAGGCGGGATACCTCAATAGTAGCGTCAGCAGCTCCACTTACACCATCAATGCCCCCGTCAGCAATCCCACCTTCAGTCCTGCGCCCGGAACTTACGCAGCCGGCCAGACTGTCACGATCGCCACGGCCACCAGCAGCGCCTCCATCCGGTATACCCTGGATGGCAGCAACCCCACCTCGACCTCCGGCACCGTTTACGCTGGCCCCCTCACCGTGGGCAGCACCGTCACCATCAAGGCCATCGCATATAAGGCCGGATGGCCCGACAGCACCGTTGTTGCCGCTACCTACACGGTCTTCGCCACGGCTGCGAACCAGCACCGCATCGGCGTGCGCCCCACCGGCGCCTACTGGGGCGCGGCGGGAGAACAGATCGACCTCCTCTCAGGCAATCTCAGTTTCACCATCCCGCTGATCCAGGCCAAGGCCCGCAGCGGATGGGGCGCCGGCTTCGTGCTGAGCTACAACTCGCAAATGTGGCAGCAGATCTCCAGCACATCGGTCAAGCTGGGCCGCGACATCGGCTACGGCCACGGCTGGCTCTTACAGGCCGGAAGCCTCACCCCCATCGCGAATTACTACCTGTTCACCGACGCCACCGGCGCGCAGTTCAAGCTCGACCAGTTCGCCAATAGCGTTTGGACCTCGCACGAGGGCATCTACGCCAGCTTCGACTGGGGACAGAACCGCCTGTACTTCAACGACGGCAGCTTCTGGCAGATGAACGCCGTCTCCGCCGCGGGCGAGCCGGACGCGGGTACTCTCTACCCCACGCTGATGCAGGACAGCAATGGGAACCAGATGGTGATTCAATACGCAGCCGGCGCCGGATCGGGCGCCAGCAACACCAGCAGCCGGATCGTCTCGATCCGCGACGGCCGCGCCCCGGCCAATCAGGCGAGCTATACCTTCACCTACAACACCGACCCCACGCCGCACCTCCTCAGCATCGCCAATGCCGTCGGCACCGCCGAAAGCTACGCGTTCACGTACCAAAGCCAGACCCTGCAATCGCCCTTCACCCCGCCGGCCTCGTTCGGCCCCACCACGATGCTCCAGAGTGTCGCGATCTCTGGCCTCGGCGCCTCGCACGGGCTTCAGTACGCCGCCAGCGGCAGTGGCGAACTCACCCAGTACACCACGCCCGCGGGCGGAGTTCTGGGGTGGCAATATCGCACCTACACCTACTCCGCCAACGCCGCCACCTACCGCGAAGTCCAGACCCGCACCATGGTCCCGCAAAGCGGGGGCACGCAGAACACGTGGAATATCACGCTCGATAGCAACGCCAGCCAGCATGCCTCCACCCCTGTCTCCGACGCGGGCGCGGGGACCACGAAAGTCTGGACCTTCCAGACGGCGGCCGGGACCTTCCAGGGCCTCTCCGCGGCCTACGAAGAGCGCGACACCAGTAGCGTGGCCCTGCTGCACAAAGACTACACCTGGACCCAGGATGCCGCCGGGCAG
>JBGPUH010000305.1:0-3449 GCA_041491025.1 Methylomirabilis sp. (SeqCode) | reverse complement strand
GTGTGGTGTTGATGGGAGTGTAGCGGATGAATTTCTTCAGGGCACTGAGCTGTGTCCTCAGGGTATCCCCTTCCTCCATGGAGGCCAGACCCTCCTTGGCCAGCAGATCTATCCGGCCAAAGGCGTCGTTGAAGTAGACCGCGACCATATCGGCTTTCGGTCGTGCCGCCTCCTCCCCGTCACGCCCCGCCGACTTGAGTGCCCGGAGCAGCGCGCTTTCCATGGCAAACAGCTCGATCGTCAGGTCACTCAGGACAACCAGGATCTCCTGCTCATCCTGAAGCTCCTCGCGGTACTTCTGTACGGCGGCCCCGAAGAGCATCAACGCGATCTTCTTGCCCAACTGGAGCATCCGGATCTGCTCTCCGAGCACACCCTTCGGCGCTTCCTCCTGACTCGGGCTATATGTGAGCAGCTCATCCACCAATTTCTGTGCCGCGATGAAAAGAGGCAGTCGTCCTTGCAGCGCGCGACGGAAAAGCGTCGCGGGCATTAAGAGCCGGTTGATCTCGTTCGTCCCTTCGAAGAGCCGGTTGATTCGAGCGTCCCGATAGATCCGCTCGGCCGGAAAACCCGCGATGTACCCGTAGCCGCCGAAAATCTGGACAGTCTCGTCGGCCACGAAATCGAGCGCTTCGGAGACATAGACCTTGTTGATCGAACACTCGACCGCATACTCCTCGACCCCCTTTGCGGTCTCGATCCCGGCCCCCTCGTTTTCCTGGTCAATTCCCGCCAGGTTCGCTGCGATCAGACCGCCCGTCCGGTAGACCATCGACTCAGCCACGTAGGTCCGGATCGCCATCTCGGCCAGCTTCTTTTGAATCAGGCCGAAAGAGGCGATCGGCTTGCCGAATTGCGTCCGTTGCTTCGCGTACTTGACGGCCTCGCGCAGGGCGATCTTGCAGGTGCCCAGACAACCGGCCCCGAGCTTGAACCGGCCGATGTTCAACGTATCGAACGCGATCTTGTGTCCCTTGCCGACTTCGTACAGGAGGTTCTCCACGGGGACCTTGGCATTGTCCAGGATGATGCTTCGGGTGGACGTTCCCTTGATGCCCATCTTCTTCTCTTCCGGCCCCAAAGTGACGCCGGGAGTGTTCTTGTCGATAATGAAACCGCTGAACTTGTCGCCGTCCACCTTGGCGTAGGTGATGTACAGGTCGGCGAAGCCTGCGTTGGTGATGAACTGTTTCGTCCCGTTCAGGATATAGTATTTCCCATCAGGCGAGAGGGCCGCTTTCGTTTTCGCGCCAAGCGCGTCGGAGCCTGAGCCCGGCTCGGTGAGCGCATAGGAGCCGATTTTCGCACCCGTCGCCAGCAAAGGCAGGTATCGGCCCTTCTGTTCCGTATTGCCAAACCACGCGATCGGCAGCGAGCCGATCCCCGTGTGGTCCAGCACCGAGATGGCAAAGGAGCCCCCCTCAATCATCTGTTCGGCGATCACCAGCGAGGTGATGAGATCCATGCCGAGGCCGCCGTACTTGGTCGGGATGTCCACCGAGAGCAGTCCCAGGTCTCCGGCCTTCCTGAACAGCTTCACCGTCAGGTCCCAGTCCTGGTGCTCGATCTGCTCGACCTTGGGCGTCACCTCGGCGTCGATAAACTCGCGGGTCACCTTCCCCGTCATCTTCTGCTCGTCATTCAGGTCTTCTGGGGCGAAGACTTCCTGGGGAGATGTGTCTCGAATGAGAAAGCTGCCACCCTGAACGAATTCTTTCGTTGTTGCCATCATCTGATCATTCTCCAAGAGCCAAGGTAGAGGGTAAAGGGTTTAGGGTATAGGGTTTGGCATGAGAGTGAGGTCATTGAGCCTGTAGAGCTTTTCCTCTCCCCTGTACCCTATTCCCGATACCCTTCAAAGATGCCCGCTGCCCCCATCCCGCCACCGATGCACATCGTGACCATCCCGTACCGCGCCTTTCGCCGCTGCATCTCGTGCAACAGCGTCGCGCTCAGCTTCGCGCCCGTGCAGCCAAGGGGGTGACCCAAGGCGATCGCGCCGCCGTTCACGTTCACCCGCTCGAGCGGCAGCTTCAGCTCATTGATGACCGCGAGGGCCTGGGCGGCAAACGCCTCGTTGAGTTCGATCAGGTCGATCTGATCCATGGTGAGGCCAGCCAGGCGGAGCGCCTTGGGGATAGCCTCCACCGGACCGATGCCCATCAGTTCCGGCGGGACGCCCGCGACGGCGAATGCTCTGAAGACGCCGAGCGGCTTCACTCTCATCCGCTCCGCTCTTTCCTTGGACATCACCACTGCCGCGGCCGCGGCGTCGCTGGTCTGCGACGAATTGCCGGCGGTGACGGTGCCTTTCGCGTGGAAAGCCGGCGGGAGCTTCGCGAGCGCCTCGGCGGAGGTATCGAAGCGGACCCCCTCGTCGGTGTCGAAGATCACCTCTTTGGTTGTCACGTGCGGCTTGCCCTCGCCGAGAAATTGCCTCTTCACGACGGTGAGCGGCACGACCTCGTTCTTGAATCGTCCCTCACGGATTGCGGTGGCGGCCTTCATGTGGCTCTGCAGGGCGAAGGCATCCTGCTCCTCTCTTCCCACTCTGTACCGGCGCGCGACGTTTTCGGCGGTGATACCCATCGAGGTGTAGACGGCCGGGTACTGTTCAGCGAGGTAGGGGTCGGGCGCGTAGGTGTTCCCTGTCATCGGGACCAGGCTCATGCTTTCGGCGCCGCCCGCAATGATTACGTCTGCGAAGCCGGACATGATTCGCTCTGCGGCTAAAGCGATGGTCTGCAGGCCGGAGGAGCAGAAGCGGTTGACGGTCTGTCCGGGGACGGTGTGGGGGAGCCCGGCCCGCAACGCCACGGCTCTCGCCATGTTCAGCCCCTGCTCGGCCTCGGGGAATGCGCAGCCGATGACGACATCCTCGATCTCCTCCGGCTTCAACTCTGGTAGCCGCGCAATCAGATCTCGGATGACGGCGGCTGCCATGTCGTCAGGTCGCGTCTCGCTGAGCATGCCGCGTGGGGCCTTGCCCACCGCCGTCCGCAGTGCCGCCACGATCACCGCTTCTCGCATCGGTCCGCCTCCCTCCCCGGGTTAACCGTTGACTGTTGACGGACGGCGTTCATAGTTCATAGTTCAGAGTTCATCGTTCACAGCGAAGGACCAAACCTAGATTCCCTTTCTTGCTACGAACTATGAACGCTCTTGCTTTCCGTGAACTGTCAACTGTGAACCCCCCTAGTTCTTTAGGGGCTTGCCGGTTCTGAGCATATGCTGCATCCGCTCCTGCGACCTTCGTTCGCCACACAGGCTCAGAAAGGCTTCGCGCTCCAGATCGAGAAGGTACACTTCGTTGACCAACGTTCCGGGCGCGACATCCCCGCCTGCGAGGACCCTGGCCAGCTTCTTGGCGATCAGCTCGTCGTGATCGCTGATGTACGCCCCGCACTTCATATTGTACAACTGCGTCTCGACCGCAGCGATGGCTC
>JBGPUH010000304.1:0-3453 GCA_041491025.1 Methylomirabilis sp. (SeqCode) | reverse complement strand
GCCGCGTGACCGCGGGGTCGTAGTTCAGTCGGTTAGAACGCCGGCCTGTCAAGCCGGAGGTCGCGGGTTCGAGTCCCGTCGGCCCCGCCATCTACGCTCAGAAACAGGTGCTGAAGCTCGCTGCCACAACGTGACGAGGCAAGCCGCACAAACGTCCGGTGGCCTGGCGGCCTGAAGTCCCTCATCTCATTTATGCCCGCCTGCTCGCACCTCAAGGAGGCTTTCCCGAGGCAACGGTTGACGCGCACGCCGGGTCCCCAAGCAAACAACCCCCTTCGAGAACTCGCGTACAGCTTCAATGACACAGAAGCGACTCCTGGTCCTCGGATTCGACTCGATGGATGTAGAGCTCGTCCGTCGCTGGGCGGCGGCAGGGTATCTGCCAACGTTTCGGCGGCTGTTCGAGACCGCCGCCTGGACCGACTATATCGATCCTCCGGAGCACATGAGCGGGACGATATGGACAACTATTAATACTGGGGTTGGTCCCGCACGACACAACTTCCAGTTCTTCATCAGGTTCTCTGGAGGCTCGTACCGAGTGCGCTTGGCCAGAGCTGAGGACATGAGAGCCGAGCCGTTCTGGAAATGGTTCGCGGAGTCGGGACGCCGCATCGTCCTGGCTGACGTTCCCTATACAGTTCCGAAGCCGGAGTATGGAGGGAAGCAGTTTTGGGGTTGGGGCCCACACGACCTCCCGTGGAAACGGTCGTCGGAGCCCAGGGGATTGCTTTCCAGCCTTTCGGCTCAATTCGGGGTCCACCCGGTTCCATTTTGCCAAATCTACTCGACGAAGACCGACTCCACTCTCCGGCTGCGTTCGGGGCTGCTGACTGGGATAGAACGTCGGACGGAGATCCTGAAATCCCTGATCGTCTGCCGCGACTGGGACTTCTTCTACGGGGTCTACGGTGAGCCGCACTGCGCCGGACACCTGATGTGGCACCTCGAGGACGAATCGCACCCGCGACACAATCCTGAACAGCTTGCCACAGTTGGCCACGCCATGCGAGAGATCTACGCTGCGATGGACCGGGGGCTTGGTGAGTTGCTCGCGTGTGCGGGGACCGACACAACGTGTGTCGTCTTCTTCTCACACGGGCTAGGTCCCAACTACCACGGAGAGCATCTGTTCCCGGAGGTCGTCGAGCGATTCAACCGTTGGTGGGAAGGGGAAAGTCCGGATGTGGAGCGCAGAGACGAGCGCAGGTCTTGGCTTGACTCCGCGTGGCAAAGGTCTGTGCGTCGGTTACCCGCCACATGGCGAGATGGCGTGAGACGTCGGCTACCGATGTCGCTAAGGGCCTGGATTACGGTGAAGCGGCTGGAGAACCCCAAGCAGTGGTCACGCATGCCGGCCTTCTCACTTCCCCTCCTGGATGTGTTCTCTGCGCTACGGGTCAATCTGGTAGGGCGGGAGCCGCAGGGACAGATTCGGCGTGGGGAAGAGTACCGCCGGTATCTCGATGCCTTCACGGAAGAGATCTCGCAACTCATGAATGTCGAGAGCGGAGAACCGGCTGTAGAGAGGATCTGGAGGGCAGATCAACAGGCTGACCCGCTGACGATCGGTTCAGAACCAGACCTGATCGTCTGGTGGAAGAAGGAGCACCCGATTCGGGCGATTCGGTCGCGGACACTTGGAACGATTTCAGGCGAGAATACCGAAATTCGCACCGGCGAACATGTCATGCGAGGAATGCTCCTGGTATCGCATCCTCGCGCAAAGCGCGGGCGCCACACCATCTCTGGGATGAACGTACTTGACATCCCCGCCACACTGTGTGACCTCGCCGGCATACCGCCAGGCACTGCTCTCGATGGGAGAAGTCGTTGTAACGCCTTATTGGAAGACCAGGACTGATTCCTCGCGAGTTCTCCGATGTCGCGGCAAGGAGGACAACACAAGGTGAACACACTTGAGGGCGATCATGGTTTATCCGAACGAGGTCTTTCCGAAGTCGCGAACAAGTTCCTGGATCCGGCGGACAAATTGCTCCGTTGAGAACAGCTCCTTTCTCGATCCGAGATAGTTTCGGAGCGACCTCTGCACGTCCGGATCGCTCATTGCCCGGACAATCTTTGCAACCGCTTCTTCGGGTGTCCCGTACAGCAGTCGCTCATCCCCCCCCACGATCTCGATCTGTCCCCCGCCCCGTGGGACGAAGACGAGACAGCCCGCCCGCATCAGTTCGGCAACCGCAATGCCGAAGTGCTCTTCCGCCGTTCCATGAATGCCGTATCGGTGGCTCGACACGAGGCTCAGGAGTTCCTCTCGGGATAGATTCTCTTCGAGGGAAATCCAGGAAGCGTTCTCTTGCCTCCGCTGGAGGATTCGCTTGTAGTACCGGGAATTCTCCTTGCTGCCGATGATGTGAAGATGAATGTCCCATCCCCGCGACCTCACCGCCGCAAGGATGTCGATCGTCTTTTCCAGCTCCTTTTCCGGGGCAATCCGACCAATGCAGACAAAGCCATTCTCGCGGTCCTCCCAAGGAACCTCGGGAGAGACCCCGGGTACCGGGGGGTACAGCGTCATCGCTTCGATTGCATGCCGCTCCCTGACCTTGGCCCCGGTCCAATCAGAGTTCACCAGCGTAAGGTTCTGCTTCATCCGGGCAAAGGAAAACCCGGAGATCCGGAGACAGAGGCGGTAGTATGCATTGATCCAGGCCAGCGGGACATGACGCCACCGAGGGCCAGCGTCGGGGCGGGGCAGATAGACCCGGGGGAAATGAATATACTGGATTCCCCTGCGTCCGAAATCCGCTTCATTGTTGGCTGTGATGATGACGTTGTAGTCATCCTTGATCCTCTTGCACACACGCAACAGAAGGCTGGTCTTCAAGAAGCCGATGGGTAAGGGAATAAGACTGATCAGATACCGCGTAATCGGGTTGATCCGGTGCACCGTGAAGTCCGACGCGCTCAGCGATGTACCGCAGTAGCGGTTGATCGAGGCCAGGTACATGGGCGTCCATGTCAGCACGGAGATCGCATGCTCTCGCTTAAGCGCCTCGATGATCCAGGCGGCCACCACCGGGGCTCCGCCCGGCGGTTGCAGGGACGGTTGGACGAGCAAGATTTTCTTCATCGAAGCACTCCGTGAATGTTCGTCATCCAGGGCCGACTTTATGGTGGTCAGGAGGTCGAGCCCGGAAACAAGATGAATCGAACGGGCCCTGGGGCCTACTACGTCATTACCGGACCCGGAATGATGCCGCGCTACAGAGCGCCAGAATGGCGCCGGTGCGCCCCCGATGGCTGAAGACCGGGAAATTTGAATCGTCGAGCATATCGTGAAATGTGGGAGAAAACCCGCCCTGTGCTGCAGAGAAGAGGAGATCGTTTCTTATACATTGATGCATCCGGGTGAACAATAGGGCTGATGCTAACGTATGCTCGATAGAAAGGGAAGGGGCGAGTTGAAAACCGGCCCCATAGTAAACTTGT
>JBGPUH010000303.1:0-3478 GCA_041491025.1 Methylomirabilis sp. (SeqCode) | reverse complement strand
GCTTGACAACCTGGCCGCGCAAGACCATGGTGCCGCGCTGGTTTCTCACCTCGATCTCGACCGGAACGATCGGTTGACCTTTGCCTTTCTGAGACCGCCTGATCTGATCGTGCGGCGGTACGGTCGCCGTCATGGTCAGCACGTCGCCGCCCTGAATCGGCACGCCGATCTCGATCAACTTCGCGCTCAGCAGCAGATGCCCGGGAGAACTCTCCGCCGAGGTCATCGCCATCGTTCCCAAGGCGAGAAGCGAACTCACGCGATCCGAGTCAACTCCACCAAAAAGTGCCCGTGTTGCCCGGACGAGGTCTTCGCTGATGGCTTTGGAAAAGGTCTGCCGGCGTGGACTGCGGGGGTCGGTAAAGTCGTGGATGTTCGCCGGAATCGAGGCCGTGACATCCTGCGCCCACCCCTTGAGCCAGGTCAGATCTTCGAGTGCAGCCGGAGCAGCGTGAGTCGCGGCCAGCGGCTTGATGGTCGCAGTCCCCGCGCATACCACCTTCCCGTCCTGGTTGAGACCACTCACACGGACCCGCCCCCTGCCATGGTCGAGGAGCTGTTCGACATCAATCACCGGCGTGATGGTGTCGGCGAAGTAGACCGGCGCTTTGAAGTCGGCTTCCAGCGACTCCAGCGTATAACCCGGAATGAGCCACCCGAGGCTCGCCACCAGATTGGAGACCGTCCAGAGGCCGTGCGCCACCAAGCCCTTGAAGCGGGATCCCTCAGCATACGGCCTGTCGAGGTGGTACCGGTTCCGGTCGCCAGAGGCCTTCGCGAATACCGCCACCATCCAGTCGCGGACTGGAACCGCGTACCCCAACAATCGTTGCCCAGGAAAGAGCGCCGTGCCGGTGTGCTCGGTCCCCCCAGGTCGGAGGGCCAGGAGCAGCCGCTCGCGAGCCGTAATGTACCGTGTGGCCTCCTCGGCGGTGAGGCGCTTTGCCTTCAGCGCCCGCTCCAACTGGCGGTAGTAGATGCGCGCCGTCGCAGCATCGACCAGCTCCGGTTGATTGGTCACCGGATCGTTGTAGGCCACTGCTCCCAGGTTGCGCTCCTGGTCCGCAGTGGCGTAAAGCTCCAGGATCTCCAGCGCGCGCTCCACGGAGTTGATCCAGCGCGTCCTGTAGGCCCCCCAGTTCGGGTCGTTCGGGCCGGCCGGCCGGTCACCGGCGCGTGGCGGATTCATGATCTCGTCTACACGCGCCGCCTGCTCCACGGTCACCAGCTTGCCGTGGAACCCCAGGTTGGCAGCAAAGAGGGTTTCCGCCTCTGTCTCAGCAGGCTCGCTGACGCCGTCAATGGCATCGATGTCGGCCTCAGCCGTGGCCGCGATGAGCGCGGAGTGGTAGTAATAATACCCTTTGGTGGTCGGATCGGTTGGGCTCTCCTTTGGCTGCCCCGCGGGGAGATCCAGCAAGAGCCACATCATCCGCCGGCTGGCCGTGGCGATGGCGAGGCCGTCGCGCTCGATCGCCTCCGGCTTGCTGAGGCGTGCGCCCAGCCCGATGGCGCCGACCGGCAGACCCAGCTCCCGCTCGATCTCTGTCAGCAGGCCGTCCGCGCGGCGAACCAGAGCAGGGTGCTCCACCGAGGGAAGGATGACCGCCTGGATCTTGGCGCCGAGCGCGCCGAGCAGTTCCTGGAGGTCCCCCTCGGCTTTGGGCCGATGCAGGTCGGCCTGCAGGGCGATGACCTTCCCCGATCGGTCCGCCTGGTACAGGATCCGGACCACCTCCCGTTGCGCGTCGAGGCGGTCGGCCCCGAGCAGCTCCTTGCCGTCGATGATGATCATATCGGCAACCGAGGCCAGGGCGCGCCCAAGGGCGCCCACATCTCGCCCATCCACCGCGATTACCGATCGGGCAAGGGTGATGGGCCGAGGGATGAAGACTTTAGGAGGCAAAACCGGTCTCTGCTCGGCTGCCAGCCGTGTGAGTCGCTCCATATCGAAGGGCACCAGCTCGGGGTAGGTCATGCGCTTGCGGACAACCGGAGGGAATTCGTTCGCATGCCGCGCAATTCCCTCGATGTGCGCCGGGTGCACGCTCCATTTCCGATTGATCCCGATCGCGATCGCGCGGACAGTGTCCACCTCCGTGTCATCCGCGTTCAGCTTCGGGGTGATTCCCGTCCCGGCCACCTTGCCGGTCGCCCGCGCGGCCTTCACCAGCCTGAGCAGCGGGTATCGCATATAGGTGTACTGCTCCTGCTGGACGACACTGCGGCCGCCGGTCGCGGCGGTATAATCCACGATGCCGAGGTTCCCTTCGTCCACCTCAGGCGCGGCGGCCAGGATCTGCTCCACTGAGAGGACGGCGCCCGGCAGTTCCGTCAACACAAAGATCTTGTGTCTGCCCGACACCCAGCCCCGATCCTGCTGGATGGCCCTGAGGATCTCGACGGTGACGCGCACATCGTCCGGCCCCTCGACCTTCGGCATATAGATGCCATCGATGAGGTCACCGACCTCGCGGATGACGTGGTAGTAATCCCCTGCAGTCCATTTGGTCCGCAGGTTATTCGGCCTGATCAGGATCATCTGATCGTCGGGGAACCGCTCCTTGAGCTGGAACCGGTCACCGGTCGGCACAAACTGTTGCTCGAGCTGGTCCCCTTTTCCCTGGGGCAGCGCATGTGCCTTGAGGATCACGAGCTCGTCCTTCGTGAGCAGATGGCCACGGAACGCCCTGATCAAAAGCACAATCACCTTGCGGGCGATTTCCTTGCGGGTCGTCGCCACCGCATCTTCCAGATCAAGAAGCAGGATATGGGCCGCCGACTGTGCCGCCTTGAGCATAAACATCCAGTTGTCGCCCGGGAAGACGTGCTCGATGGGTCTGGGCTTGTACTCCCATGCTAATCGCTGGATCGCCTCCTCGCGTGTTGCCCTGGGATCGACCCGCTGCATGGCGCGCCACCGCTCCATCACCTCCGCTTCCGCCTGGTCTGCGTCCCCACCAAACGCCGCCACCACGCCGTTCCAGGCCCGGCTTTGCCCGCCTGCTCCAACCTCTTCGACACCACCTCGGCCAACTACCATACATTCGCCTCCCAATCCTGTTGTTTGACGTCTGAATAGAGAACCATCTGTCTGGTCCTTACTCGCTCAGGCGCTTCCCGCGACGCCAAAGTACATAACGTAGAGAACCGCGAGAATGAGAACCTGCACGATCCAACCGATCACGCAGACCGCCACTGCCCTCGGGGTGCCGGTATAGTCCAGCGCCTGCCTGACAGCAACAACCATCGCCACGAGCATCCAGATCGACACGACGAAGAAGACCAACCCGGTCAAACCGGGGACCACGCCCAGCACGCGGATCACCCCTGGCGAGCTCGAGAAACCGATCGAACGCAACAGCTCACCATAGTCCGCGTTGGTCTGGGGCTCGGGAAGGAAACGCGTCCCGATCCAGTAGGTAAGAAATGACCAGACATACCACCCGGCAAGCGCCGAGATCGATCCGAAGATGAG
>JBGPUH010000302.1:0-3480 GCA_041491025.1 Methylomirabilis sp. (SeqCode) | reverse complement strand
TGCTGACCATGACGGCGACCGTACCGCCGCACGATCAGATCAGGCGGTCTCAGAAAGGCAAAGGTCAACCGATCGTTCCGGTCGAGATCGAGGTGAGAAACCAGCGCGGCACCATGGTCTTGCGCGGCCAGGTTGTCAAGCTGATGGAGTAAGCGATTTCCGGAGGACGATGAACACTCTATCCCCGAGGAAGATGTTCTATGATCTCTAGGGAGGGTACGTCGCGCCAAGATCGGGGGCCGATCCGTGGCCGGGGCGCGGCCGGGAATCCACCAAACCGGTTCGAGAAGCTTTCGTATGAGCCTGAGCAGGATTGGAGCGAAGCGGAAGACCCCGCACCTGCAACGCAATTCCTGAAAGATCCATCCCGGTCGATCATCACATACAACGACAGCCCCGATGTCGGCTTCGATGCCAGCGTCAACCCTTACCGCGGCTGCGAGCATGGCTGCGTGTACTGCTATGCGCGTCCCACGCACGAATACCTTGGCTTCTCCGCAGGCCTCGATTTTGAGACGAAGATCCTCGTGAAGGAGAACGCGCCGGACCTCTTGCGGCGGGAGCTTTCCTCCACGAGTTGGAAGCCGCAAGTGGTCGCCATCAGCGGTGTGACCGATCCATATCAGCCGGTCGAGCGCCGTTTGGGGCTTACGCGACGGTGTCTCGAGGCGTTCCTTGAGTGTCGCAACCCCGTCGCCATCGTCACCAAGAACACCCTCGTCACCCGGGATCTGGACGTGCTTGCTGGGCTCGCTCGGTACGAGGCGGCCGCCGTGTTCCTCTCCATGACGACGCTCGATGGCAACCTGGCCCGCATCATGGAACCTCGCACGTCCCATCCTTCCCAGCGCCTCGCCGCACTCGAGGCCCTGGCGCAGGCTGGAGTGCCCGCAGGGGTGATGGTCGCGCCGGTCATCCCGGGCCTGACCGATCACGAATTGCCCTCACTCATCGCTGCGGCGGCCCGGGCGGGAGCGAGGTTCGCGGGCTATGGCCCACTCAGGCTGCCACGTGGAGTGGCACCCCTGTTCGAGCAATGGCTGATGCAGCACGTGCCCGAGAGAAAAGCCAAGGTGCTGAATCGGATCCGCGCGATCCGAGGCGGCAGATTGAACGACCCCAACTTCGATTCGCGAATGAAGGGCGAGGGAGAGTTCGCCAAGCAGATCGCGGCGATGTTCTCCCTTGCCTGCCGGAAGGCGGGGATAGACGGGAGAGGGCCGAATCTCTCCACGGCAGCATTCCGCCGACCGGCGAGTACTGCCCAGCTTTCACTCTTCGAGTAGGCCTCCTGATCGCTCCGCCGGCACACAAGAGTTTCTCGACTTCCTGCCAGACCCGCGATAACATACCGAGCCTATGAAACCCCGCTGGTTTGTCCGAGGCGACATCGACGGCTTCTTCGGCCTCTTCATCGACAACCTGCTTCAGCTCATGGTGATCGCGGTCCTGTGCAGGACTGTCGCCGGGCTTCCGCCTGAGCTGATCACGGGCCGCATCCTGCCCGGGGCCGCGGTCTCGATCCTGCTCGGCAACATCTTCTACGCGTGGCAAGCAAGGCAGCTCATGCTGAAGACGGGGCGCGACGATGTGACGGCGCTTCCCTACGGAATCAATACGCCGAGTCTCCTCGCCTATGTGTTCCTGATCATGGGGCCCTTGTACCAGGAGACCAGGAATCCAACACTTGTGTGGCAGGCTGGCCTGTTCGCGTGCCTGATAAGCGGGGCCATGGAAACGGCCGGTGCGTTCGTCGGGGACTGGCTGAGGCGCCGCACCCCCCGCGCGGCGCTCCTGTCTGCTCTAGCCGGGGTGGCCATCACGTTTATCGCCATGGGCTTCATCTTCCAGATCTTTGCGTCCCCGGCGATTGCCATCCTCCCCATGATGATGATTCTCGTCACCTATGCGTCGCGCATCAAGCTGCCCTTGGGGTTCCCGGGTGGCCTGGTCGCGGTCCTGACGGGGGTGGCCCTGGCGTGGCTCCTACGGGCGTTGGGCTTTCCGTACTTCCAACCTCCCGCGGAACCGTACACCCCGGCGTTCTACCCGCCGGTTCCGGTGCCGGGAGATCTGTTTGCCCTGCTGACCAGCGCCACGGGGTGGCGATACATGGCGGTCATCTTCCCCATGGGCCTCTTCAATGTGATCGGGTCGCTGCAGAATCTCGAGAGCGCGGAGGCCGCAGGCGACCGGTACGAGACGAGGCCATCGTTACTGGCGAATGGAATCGGAAGCCTGGCGGCCGCGCTGTTCGGCAGCGCATTCCCGACCACGATCTACATTGGCCATCCTGGCTGGAAGGCGATGGGGGCACGGGCCGGATATTCGATCTTGAACGGAGCAGTGGTGACCGCGCTGTGCCTGTTCGGCGGGATCGCGCTCGTGCTCAAGATTGTTCCGCTGGAGGCGACCCTTGGAATCCTGCTCTGGATCGGCATCATCATCACTGCTCAAGCCTTCCAGGAGGTGCCCAAGAGGCACGCCTTAGCCGTCGCCTTCGGGTTGATTCCGTCCCTGGCGGCCTGGGCGCTCTTGATCGTTGAGACGAGCCTTCGCGTCGCGGGGAAGAGCCTCTTCGAAGTGGCCCCCGCCTTCGGCAGCGACTTCTACATTCGCGGTGTTATTGCCTTGAACCAAGGATTCCTGCTCAGTTCGATGGTCCTCGCTGCCATTCTGGTCTTCGTCATCGAGCGTGAGTTCCTGAGAGCCGCGGGATGGACGGCGACAGCAGCGGTTCTGTCCATGATCGGCCTGATCCACGCTTATGATCTCACCCCGTCGGGCGTGCACAACAAGTTTGGCATCGCCGCGTCCCCCGAGTTCGCCATCATGTATGGGTTGAGTGCGGCCTTCCTCCTCCTCGTCCATTTCGCGAGAGGTAGCGGCGATGCTGTTCCGCCGAAGGATGCGACACTTGAGCAAAAGTCGGCTCCCAGATCGGTGTAGCCGGTTCTTCCCTGATGAAACGTGCTGCGTCGTCAGAGGCGCGTGATGTCGATCATCACGGCCCACAAGATCCTGATCGTGACAGCAATCCTCTTCTTTCTCTTTTACGCGGCCTGGGAGATCCGGGGCTTGGCCGGGCCCGGTGGCGCGTGGGCACTGCTCCGTGGTATCATGGCTCTGGTCGCTGGCTGCGGGCTCGGCATCTATCTCAGGTACTTTCTCAAGTCGGTCAAGCTGCGGTGAATTGACACGGGCAGATCGTGCTCTCCTCATTCATTCCTTCTGCCCTGAGGGGAGAAGGCTAGGTTGAGGGGGAGGAGGCTAGCCATGGCGGGGAGGAACGTCGAGGTTCATGAGCACGGGGAGTTCACTACGGTCCTGATGAACCGTCCGGAGCGGCGCAATGCGCTCTCGCAGGACCACATGGTGGAGTTGATCGACACCTTTCGGACGGTGGGCGCCGGCAAATCCCGAGGAGTCATCCTGGCCGGAGCCGGCCCCATCTTTTGCACTGGCCATGACTTCGCCGAC
>JBGPUH010000301.1:0-3491 GCA_041491025.1 Methylomirabilis sp. (SeqCode) | reverse complement strand
GAGAGGCGTTCGAGGGCTGCCCGGATGGAGACGACAGCCAGCGGCAGTTCCTTGGCAGCGAGACCCGTCAGGCAGGCAATTCGCTGGAATCGGACTTCGGGGTCTTCATCGCGCTCTGGCAGATATCCGACCGGGCCACGGGAGAAGAACCGGAGGTCCTTGGCCAGAGTTTCGGCCTCGCCCGCCGAGGAGGCCACCACCACGAGGGGCCGCCCCGCGTGACGAGAGATCTCCGACAGGATCAGCGCCTTCGACGCCCCGAAGAGGCCGGTGAGTAACACCTTCGCGCCGCCGCTCTGCACCCGAGCCGCGATCACCTGCGCCTGCCGGATTACCAGATCCTCCGATTGCTCCACCGACCGTATCACCATGGGTTCCGCCCACTACTCATGCGATCTTCCCATCTCCAGGATTCGCCTGATGATGCCACTTGTGGAAGAACCCTCCACCAACGGGATCGTCACCACCCGGCCACCACGTCCCTCTACCGTATCCCGGCCCACGACCTCTTCCTTCGCCCAGTCGGCCCCCTTCACCAACACATCGGGCTGCAGCGCAGCGATCGTCTGTCCCGGATCCGGCTCCTCGAAGATCACGACGTAGTCCACCGAGGCCAGGGCCGAGAGCAACTCTGCCCGTTCATCCTGTGAGAGCACAGGCCGCGAGGGACCCTTGAGGCTCCGAACGGAGGCATCGCTGTTCAACCCGACGATCAGCAGGTCGCCCAGCTCCCGGGCCTGCTGCAGGAGGCGAGTGTGCCCCCGATGGAGCAGGTCGAAACAGCCATTCGTAAAGACCACACGTTGCCCCGACGCCCGCCGCTCCAGAACGATGCCTACCAATTCTTTCACGCCTCTCACCTTGCCAGCGGTCCCCATCCTCGCCACTCTTCCTCAGTGAACCGTGAACCATCAACTGCGTGGATCTTGCCGGCAGTTCCCCTATTCACACTTGTTCGATGTGACCTTCTGAATGCCGGAGAAATCCGTCCGCCTCGGCTTGCTTGATCAACCGCTTTCCCTTCTCAGCATAGGGGGCAGCCGTCATCAGGTGGACCTCTCCAAGCGGGCCAAACGTAATCCCTTGATACCCGCCGACCCGCATGGAACGGAGCCAGCATGGGACACCATGCCGCACGAGATGGAGGCGGAGCAATTCAGCCTGCATCTCATCGTATGTGGTGTAGATGATTCGGTGATCCATTGAATACCTCTCCAAGATCTGCACGGGCTCTTCGATCCGCAAGATCCTTGAGCTATCTATCCTCGCACGCTTGACTACCTAGTGGGCTGAGGGGATTGTCGCGCACGATCCGATTCATCGCTCCACTTCTCGGGCCTCGGATTACCTCAGGCGGGCTGCCTTCGCGGAACAGACGCTGGCTCTCTAGCGGGGGACGGTGGAGCGGAGCGACAGCACAAATGCGCGGCGGAACTCCATGCTGGATATCGTGTCGCGAGGGCGACTGCAGCGTCACAGTCCAATCATCAACAACCCTGAGGCCAACCCGACAATGCATAAAGCAAACTGAGCCGGCCCCGGTGAAATGGCTCCCAGGACCGGCTCTGCACCAGCAGTTGGTGCCGACGCCTCGTCCTCCCTGTCGGAAAAGGGCGACACGCTTTCCGATTACTGTATGACGAAGTGAGCCCTCCTATTCCACTTCCAAGCCGACTCGTCGTGCCCAAGGGCGAAGGGCCGCTCCTTGCCGTAGCTGGTAGTCCTAATCCGTCTAGCAGTGATACCGGCGGCGACAAGGCGGTCCTGGACAGATTTAGCGCGCCGCTGGCCGAGAGCGAGGTTGTATTCTCGCGTCCCACGCTCGTCGCAGTGGCCCTCGATGACGATCGTCGCGTTTGGATTCGCCTTCAACCATCGGACGTTCTCATCGAGACTCTGCTTCGCGTCCGCCCGGATCACCGATTTGTCGAAATCGAAGAAAACGTCCTTGAGGGGCGACTCCTTCCCCTTTTCTGCTTCTCCCGCCCTGGCAGCCGATGGTGCCGTCGCGGCGGCCGGCGCCGTTTCTGGCTTCGGCGCCGCTGGCGGCGCGACAGGCTCAACGGGGACTCTTGCCCGGCGGCTGGCACCCACACTGCTCTTCAACGCCGCAAAGGCGGCCCGACACTTGCCAATATAGTTGCGGGTGTCCGGATCCGCGAACGGGGGGAACTCAGTGGCCTCGTGAGTCAATATATCCAGACATGCCTCGGCGTGGGCGTATTCCTCAGGCGCAAATGTCTCGGCGCCCGCGGCCTTGGCCTCGGCCAGGTCGGCCTTCATACTGTCGATGTCAGGACGATAGGATGCGGTGGTCGCGCAGCCGGCAAAGATAAAAGCCACCAATGTGGAAACGAGTGCGAGCCGCCAAACCCGTCCAGCCTCACTGATCTGTGCCATCGTCGAACTCCCTCCTGTTCGCGAAATCGGCCAGCTCGACTCCGTTGCGCCTCTACCCTCCGCGTTGCGCAATCGCCTTTGCATCCTCGGCCGCCTTTCTGGCGATCCCGGCTGACACCTCCGCGGCTGCAAGGTCTCGCTCCCCAATCTCTTCCTCAGCAATAGCAATATACTCCTTCGCCTTGGCCATTGGATACCGCGCGGCATCGACACTCGCCGCGCCAGCCGCCTGAGCCTCGGCAAGGGCCTGCTTGGCCGCCTTCAGAGCGGCTGGGGCGGTCCGCTCCCCGCTCACCCAATCATAGTAATCCGGTCTCAGGTGCACTCCCGTGCAGCCCCACAGCATCGCCACCGCACTCATCAAGGCGATTGCGAAGGACACCCGAACCCCCTTACCGCTGGTTCCCATCGCGTCCCTCCTTCGTTTCGTCGATGGATGGAAGTGAAACGTCAAACGAATGGCCCCACAGTGGGCCGCCAACTCCTGCCAGTCGGTCGATCAGCCCGGAACAACTTATCACACAATGTTGTGCGAGTCAAAGCCAATGTCCCGGCGGCGCCGGTCATTGCAAGGTCGTCCTCAACTCGTCAACGCTTCCCATCACAAGGTCCGGCTTCGGCCCCAGGGGGTCTAGTGGCGCTCCGGTCCGGTTGATCCAGCAGACCCTGAAGCCAAAGCTCTTGGCCCCGATCACATCGAAGGAGTTGGAAGAGACGAACAGGATCTCCTTCTTGTTCATTCTCATCTTGCGAGGCGCAAGTTGATAGACTTTCGGAGATGGTTTGTAGAGCTTGACCTCGTCCACGCTGATCACCCATCGGAAATAGCGCTTCAGGCCCGTCCGCTCCAATCCGGCCCGCAGCATCTTTGGGCTCCCGTTGGAGAGCACAGCCAGGGCGTACTGCTCCTTGAGCAGGGGCAGCGCCGCCGCCACCTCAGGGTAGGGGCTTGGATGAAGCCAGGCCTCCAGTAGCCGTCTCCGTTGCTCCGCGCTGACCTGCAACCCGAATCGATGGATCGTGAACTCCAGGGCCTGCTCGGAGACCCTCCAGAAGTCCTGATACTTCCCCATCAGGCTTCGAAGGAACGT
>JBGPUH010000300.1:0-3493 GCA_041491025.1 Methylomirabilis sp. (SeqCode) | reverse complement strand
TTTGGCCCCTCGCTGCCGACGACGATATCAAGGTGGCCGACGTTGCCTCCTGAGACCTCGAAGAATTCACGATCCGTACTTGTCACGAGGTTCACTAAAGCCTTTGCAGAATCAGGGGGCGCGAGGAGGTCTTCCGTATGGGCCAGGACCAGAACAGGACAGGTGATGAGGGAAGGATCGATCAGCCTGCCGCCGATGAAGAGCTCCCGTTTGATCAGCTTATTGGCCTGGACGAATTCCTTGATGAACTGCCGGTACGCCTCGCCTGGAAATGGTAGAAGGTCATTCAGCCACTGATTCAGCAGCTCTTGTCTCTTGAGGTACTCCCTATCCCATAGGTGCAGAAGGAGATCGAGCCAGATCCTGAGGTTGCGCTCCGGCCAGGTAGCGCTTGCGAACAGCCTGATCTGATCCCGTATCCAGTCTCCAGGGACGTTGCCGACGGCATCGACGAACCGATCGACATCGAAGCCTTGGAGCCACTGGTACAGAGGCCCTGCCTTCGAAAAATCGAGGGGCGTTGCCAGGGTGATCAGGTTCCTGACTTTTTCAGGGTTGGAGGCGGCGTAGAGGACTGCGAAGAGTCCGCCCAGGCAGTAGCCCAGCAGAGTTGCCGATGGAGAGCCGGACAGTGAGAGGACGTCCTCTAGGGCCAGGTCGAGATCGTAAAGATAATCCTCGAACCGCCGGGTCCGATCCGACCGATCCGGGCTGCCGAAGTCGATGAGGAAGACGTCAAGGCTTTGGTTCGTCAAGTGTTCGATGAAGCTCAGGCCAGGGGAGAGGTCGAGGATGTAAGGCCTGACCAGCAGCGGGGTGACAATGAGCACGGGATGCGGGTATCGCGTCGGGCGCGGGGGTGGGTAGTGGAGGAGCAGGACTTTGCCCCTTTGAGCGATGAGCTCGGCTGAGGTCTCTGCGGCCTGCACTGCGAATGTCTCCTGCAGTTCGTTCAGCTCTGAGCGAGGAGAGTTCTCCCTTCTGCCGCCTCTGTCGTGGCGGGTGGGACACCGCCCATGGCGGCCTCTAACTGTCGGCGCCGGAGTGGGTGCTGGAGCTTCCGGAGGGCCCCCCGCTCGATCTGGCGGATCCGCTCCCGAGTGAGGTCGAACCGCTGGCCGATCTCCTCCAACGTGTGAGGCGGCGCCGCTCCCAGGCCGAACCGCAGCCGCAAAACCTCCGCCTCCCGCGGCGTGAGGGTCGTCAGCATCTGGCTGATAACCTCCGACAACCCGGCAGAGGCCACCTGGTCGAAGGCCGACATAACCTCCGGGTCGGTGAGGAACTCTTTGAAGGAGTCCTCCCCGTCCTCTCCCAGGGGGGCGTCGAGGGAGACGGCATCCCGGCCGATCTCCAGCGAGAGGCGGATGCGCTCCTTGCTAAAGCCCACAGCCGCCGCGATCTCATCTGGGGACGGCTCGTGGCCAAGCTCCTGCACCAGGTGCGGGATCGCGCGGGTGATCTTGCGCCGATCCTCAAACAAGTGGACCGGCACGCGAACCACGCGGCCGTGGTCGTCGAGGCCACGAGTCACCGCCTGTCGGATCCACCAAGTGGCGTAGGTGGAGAACTTGAAACCTCGACGGTAATCGAACTTGTCGACCGCCCGGAAGAGGCCAGCATTGCCTTCCTGGATGAGGTCAAGGAACGAAAGGCTCCGGCCGACGTACCCCTTCGCGATGGAAACCACCAGGCGGAGGTTCGCCGTGATCATCCGGTCCTTGGCCGCTTGGTAGCGCTGCTGGCCCACCTGCATGGCCGCCCCCACCGCTTGCAGGGTCTCGAAGGGCACCCCAGTCTCCCGCTTCACAGCCTTCAGAGCCCGGTCAGCGGTGCCGAGCGCGGTCTGCGCTCTCATCGAGGGTTGCTGTCTATGGGCCCCACCACGGCCTCTCCTGGCCGCGCCTCGCCGGATCTGTTGGCCGGAGCGCAGGGCGGCGCGGGACCGGTTCGCTCGCCGGGCGATCCGTCTCGTGGTCTTCGTCGCTTCCGTCCCGATCTCTAGCAGCCGCTGCAGCCGTTCGGTCGCTCGCCGCAAGACTCTATGATTGATCGGAAGCTGTTGGAGGCCGGCGGCCGCCACCCCCACCTTGGCCTGCAGTAGCTTCTTGAGGATAGGCAACTGGGCGGTCCACTTCACCGCAACCTGCTCTGCGCTAAGGTCAGGGTGATCAAGGAGATCGGTCGGATCGGCGCTGCCCGCCTCGATGTGCCGGACGACCGAGGCGACCTCCCTCTGGACAAGACGGGTTTTCAAGAGCGCCTCCTGCACGGCCGCCTTCCCGGCCTCCATTTCCTTGGCCAGCAGAATCTCTCCTTCTCGGGTCAACAGGGAGTACTTTCCCATCTGCTGGAAGTAGAGCCGGATTGGGTCGTGATCCAGGTCAATCGGCTCCTCTGGCTCTTGCAGGAGTTCTTCTTCGTCAGCGACGCTCAATGCTTCAAAGTCGGTATCAGCGTGTTTCATCATTCTCCTTACACGTTCGTGTTTGGTAACCGTACATGCTGCTTCCGAGTGCCGTGAGGATGCATGATGTGGCACCCGTCTTCACACGGTGACGCTCCTACTCAGTGTGCGATCCTCCTCTATTGACGTGCTGGATGAGGCGGGAGATGAGCCCCCGAACCTCCAGCTCTGTGTCTTTATCGAGGGGCCGAGGGCACAGGGACGGTCGGTGCCGCGAGACGACCGGGTTTCTCGCATCCCAGGCGTGCCACTCCACCAGCAAGATCATCGTCTCGAAGAGCGCTCGCTCCTGCGCCCTCCGATGGGCGTTCCGCAGCCGGAGATGGTGGAGCACAATCTGCGCGCTGAGCGGATGTGCCCGACCCTCGGCAAGGGTCCGAATGCCCGTGTCTGACACGGCCTCCAACAGCTCCCGGATGGCCCCCAAGGACAGCCCATACCGCGATTGTAAGGTCTTGATCGCTTTAAGCCGGTGAAGCTGGCCGCGCTCAAAATAGGCCACATGCCCGCCCCGATACGTAGGCGGGGGGAGGAGCCGAATTCTCGGGGAGTAGTAATATTGGAGCGTCCGCCGTGTGACATCAACGCCAGCGGCTCGCGCGGCCTGCAGAAAGACATCTGACCGGAGAAACTGCCGTGCGGGCAGGGCAGGACCCTTCAATCCCTTCGCTGTCACACTGTTAATTTAGCATTTCTCACTGCGAAATGCAAGATTCTTTTCCCGTCACCCATAGGTTAACGACTTGACACACAGAACCCCGATCGAGCCGCAAGGTAGCTCTTCTACTGGGCAAGATTATATGGGAGACACTCAGCTAGGTTGCAGATCCCAAAGCGAGTCAGGTTCTTGCTTAGAAAGCAAAAGCCACAAGGCATCAGGGATTTGCATCACCTCCGGGCCAACTGCGCCCGACGCCTCATGGCTCTCTCGAGGAAGCCTTCCGAAAGCGGCCCCGGCTCCCAGGACAACCCCTTAAACGCTGCAGGCAATCATAGCCGCCTGTCGCTTAGTCAGCCGTCCCCGCC
>JBGPUH010000299.1:0-3504 GCA_041491025.1 Methylomirabilis sp. (SeqCode) | reverse complement strand
GAAGCCGCTCGCAATCCGTCTGGAAGATGCGGGCACGGCCGGGCGGGAGGCGAAGCGCGCGCGGGCACTGGGGGTCGGCGAAGTTGTTCACATAACACCAGTCCGGAGGAGTCGGGAGCTTGGATGCCTCCCGGGCCAGGAGGCGTTTAATCGCGGTGGTCTTGCCTGTCCCTGGCGCACCGAGGACAAACAGATTGAACCCTGCGCCGCGGATGCCGACACCGAAGCCAATGGCCTGAACAGCGCGGCCCTGGGCCACGATCTCTTCCAGGGGTGTCAGCTCATCGGTCGCATCGAAGGGTAGACTCTCGGGCAAGCAGGCCTTACGGAGCTGATCGGGTTTCAGCGGAGTGACCATCGTCTCACCATCATGGCTCCTCTATGATGCTCATGCGAGATCTGAAGCTTCCGCGTTCTCTGCCGTCTGCTCGCGTTCCGCCATCACCTCCTCCCGAAGCGACTTCTTGGTCTTTTTCCGATCGTAACGGACCTTCAGGGGTTCCGCCTTCGTAGGACGATGGGGCGTCCGTCTCTTGGGGAGCTTTCGCTTGATAACCAGTTTCATGGCTTGTCACGCCAGAGGTGCAGGTTCCGAGTTCCGGGTTCCAGGTTCCGAGTTCGGATCAAGGTTTCTTTCCCAACTCGGAACCCGGAACATGGAACAGAGAACATCTCCGACCTAGAAGGGAATCATCGCCGGCTCGATCAGCAGGTCCTTCATCATCACGACGAGGTTCCGCTCCTCTCCCGCCTGGTCTTTCACATAGTTGTAGAATACGGCCTCCTTCTCGAACCCCAGCCGTTTGAAGGCGCTGAGTGCCGCCGCCTGATTCCCCATGATCTCGGCGACGAGCAGTTCGAGGCCTGCTTTCTTGGCGATACTGATCAGATCCTCGATCATCAGTGCGCCGAGGCCCTTTCCTCGATAGTCTTTATCGATGAGGAGTCGCACCTTTCCGACGTGGCTGGTCCAGCCGAACTTTCGGCGATGCAGTGTGGCATCGCCTACGATGTTCCCACCGATCTCAGCAACGAGTGGGAGGACCCTGTCGTAATCGAGCTCTCTCGCCCAGGCATCGATCACCTCGCGCATGGTCACATCGTCACGCAGAAAGAGACGATCTTCGCGTGGCACTCTGGAGAAGAAGGTATAGAGCTTCTCTGCATCCTCCTTGACCATCGGGCGAATGGTGACGCCTGTTCCGGTGTGAAGCTGCACCTTCTTTGGATATCCGGCTAACATGGCACACCCTCCTTTCTCATCGCCTTAAACCACTCTCACGCCTACACGCTTAGCTTGTCGCGACCTCCGGAGGGCCCCGCGCCTTTCTCTCTTCACGCGATCCCATTGCGACCTCCACTTGGCGACTCAAAAACTGAAGAAATACGTCTCGGGACGGTCGGCCGTCGAGATATCCGCCGAGAGCACCAACAGGTCTTGTGGCACGTTGCTCCGGTCGCGAGCGAAACCCGGCAAATGCGCCACTCGCTCAAACCCAACCCGTTCGAACGCCTTGACAGCCGCGATCTCGCTGGCAATCAGCTCCACGAACAGGCGTTCAAGCTTGGCGTCCATGGCCAAGAGCATGAGGTCCTCGATCAGCAGGCTGCCCAACCCTCTCCGGCGATACTCGGGATCGATGACCACCCGAATCTCGCCCACGTGCTGAAGCCACCCGGACTCCCTCCGGTGCAGGGTGGCGTCACCTACGATCTTCCCATGCGCCTCGGCCAGGATTGGCAAGACCCGCTTGTAGTCGATCCGTCGGCACCAGTTGGCGATCACGGCTCGATTTGCCACGTCCTCCTTCAATAGTTTGCGGTCCTCCTCTGGAACCCGACAGAAAAACTCGCAAAGGCGTTCCTCATCGTGGTGGGTCATTGGCCAGAGAGTGACCTTGGTCCAATCCTTGAGGCTGACCGTTTTCGGATACAGTCTAAGCATTGCCGCCCTCCTGTCGCGATATGACCAGCCCATTTTTGCATGAGTTGCCATGGGCTTCCGGCCCATCTGGCCGCCACAAGAACCCTTTACCGCCTCCCTCAACTCGCCGCCTTCTTCATGCGAATCGGTTTGACCACGAGGACCGGGCAGGGGGCATGGCGAACGACGCGCTCGGCCACGCTCCCGATCAGGAGATGAAGCAGCCCAGTCGTCCCATGAGTGGAGATCACGATGAGATCGACGTGCATCTTGGAGGCGATCCGCTCGATCTCTCGATACGGGGAGCCGGCCCCTACAATGGTCTTGACCTTCACGCCCTCCAGGAGCTTCGACCTGGCCTCTCGTTCCAGCGCTGCCCTCGCCTTTTCCTCCTCAACCTTGATGAACTGTCGCCAGTTCACAAGGATATAGGAGTTCTCATTGAGCCCGGCGGGGGTTGTCTGGGAAAGAACATGCAGAAGTATGATCTCCGCTCCAGAGACCCTGGCCATGGCGGCGGCTCTGCGGAGCGCATACCGGGAGTGCCGCGAGAAATCAGTCGGGCACAGGATCCGCCTCGTTTTGTGCATGTGAGCTCCTTCTCAGCGCCTCAGGTGATGTGAGAGTGGTCGCATGCCTCTGAATCCATCATCGCGTCCGACGGCGGGCCCCCTTGAAAGGAAGGTACTGCGCGAGGGCCAATTCCACGAGCTTCGAAGGCGTGATATTGCGCTCGGCCGCCTCAGCCCGGAGTTGCGCGATCACCGCGAGTGGAAGCCGCACAGTGAGCCCCGCAAGCGGCCTCGCAGGGCCGACATCCGACATCGCCTCTTCGGCCCGCACCTTTGCCTCGAGTGAGGCCAAGGCCACATCCTCGGCATCAAGGGGCATCTCGGTCTCTGCCGTGAGCTCCGCCGAAGGATCGGGCCTGGCCGACCTCGGCCGCTTCTTCGATGGCGCCGACTTTCGCTTCATGCCGTCCCCTCCTGATAGCGGAGGCTCCTTCCACAGGCATAACGCCGAATCAGCCCCTTCCTGGTCTCTTCGGCGAGCAGAAGGAGGGCCGCGAAAACGAGAAGAAACAACCAGAACCTCCCGTCGAAGGCGACGGTCCCGAAGACCCGGTGGCCGAGCGGATGGTACACGATCAGCCCGAGAATGAAGAGCTCGACAGCCACGCCCCACAGGAGGAGGCGGTTCGTGAAGAGGGGCAAGGAGAAGCTCGACACTCGTGGACTCCGGCACGCGAACACGTTCGCCACCTGGCAGAGGACGATGGCCGCGAAGGCAACGGTCGTCGCCTGTCTGTAGAGCGGGCTCCCTTGTGGGAGGCCCATGCCCCACTCCCACCCGCGATCAGCGAGGTACCAAAGCCCGCCGCCCACCGCCGCGGCCGCCTCGATCGGCCCAAGGAACAGATAGGCTCGGGCGAGCAATGGAAAGCTGAGGAGTCGCTCCTCCCTCGACCTTGGGGGGCGATCCATCGTTTGCGCATCCGGCGGCTCGGCCCCGAGACCCAGGGCCGGGAACATATCGGTCCCAAGGTCAACGCCGAGGATCTGGACGACCGTGAGCAGGAG
>JBGPUH010000298.1:0-3516 GCA_041491025.1 Methylomirabilis sp. (SeqCode) | reverse complement strand
GTCCCTTCCAGGTCCTCTGGCGATCCAGGTCGGGATCTTCATCTCTTATCTTCGAGGAGGATTCTGGGGGGCATGGGCCGGTGGCTGGGCGTTCATCTTTCCGAACTTCGTCATTGTGGCCGCTCTTGGCGCAATGTACGTCCATTTCGGCGACTTGCCTCCCGTGCGCGCCATCTTCTATGGCGTGAGCCCGGCCGTGATCGCCCTGATCCTCTACTCGTGCTACCGGCTGGCCAAGCTGGGGATGGAAGACGTTGTGCAGTGGATTATCGCTGGGGCGTGTCTGGCCGTAACGGTGGCTCTCCAAGCCGAAGTGGCCCTGCTATTCATCGTTTCCGGGATAGCCGGGATACTCTATTACGGGACCGTCCTGCGTTCGAAGCGCTTACCATTCCTACCGCTCTTTGCCGCAGTGCCTCTAAGCGTCGGAGCCTCCAAAGGTTTGCCAGGCTGGATACTGGGTAAGCTGTTTGTGTTCTTTCTGAAGGCGGGATCACTGACGTTCGGAAGTGGCCTTGTCATTGTCCCGTTCCTGGAGAAAGGACTCGTCCAACAGACCGGCTGGCTGAATGAGCGACAGTTTCTGGTCGCAGTGGCCATGGGGATGTTGAGTCCCGGGCCGGTGGTCATCACGGCCACCTTCGTGGGATACCTCGTCGCTGGTTTCTGGGGTTCCCTTGTTTCCACCATTGGGATCTTCCTCCCATCCTTTCTCCTGGTCCTCATTGTCGCTCCTGTCTTGGTCCGCCACCGCGCGAACCCTAACGTGAAGGGCTTCGTCAAGGGGGCATATGCGGCCGCGATCGGTACGATCCTTGGGGCATGTATTCTGCTGGGAAAGATCGCGATTGGTGATTGGCTTACGGTCGCCGTGGCGATGCTCAGTCTCCTGGCGCTCGCCCGATGGAGAGTCAGCAATCCCGTCCTGGTTGTGGTCACAGCGGTCATCGGACTGATCGCGTTCCCGATCCTGAAGCCAACATGGGTGTTTGTGAAGTAAGAAAGACCATGACATAAAGCTCTACCCCAAAACTCAAATATCAACAAGGAGGGTACTGTGATGAAAAAGAGCGTTGCCTTTGCGTTAGCCGTTTCGGTTGGTTGGGTGCTCGCAGGTCATACGGTGTGGGCTGAGAAGTATGATGACAAGGAACACACCGAACTCGCCAAGGCGCTCAAAGGGGCCAAGGTGTCCTTAGAAAAGGGGCTCTTGGCCAGCGAGCGCAAAGGCACACCTATTTCGGGAAAGTTTGAGCTAGAGGAAGGCAAGCTGCAACTGTCGCTGTACACGATGAAGGGCGACAAGTTCTCAGAGGTCATCGTGGACCACAAGACTGGGAAGATCTCAAAGGTCGAGGCGATTACGGGCGGCGAGGATCTCACGGCCGCCAAAGCCCAGAGCACGGCGATGGCCAAGGCAAAGAAGTCGCTTCACGCGGTCGTGGCTCAAGCCGCCAAAGCAAACAAGGGCTATCGCCCCGTCAGCGTTGTCCCCGTGATCAGAGACGGGCGCCCCGTCGCGGAGGTCACTCTCGCAAAGGATGGAGAATTTAAGAAAGTCTCCGAGAAGTTGGATTAGCGGGAGGTGCATCATGCAGCGGCTCAGGTTGTCACGTCATCACGTGCTCTGGCTCTCTCTGGGGGCGCTCGGACTCTTCGCGTTGTGGGCGCTCTTTGAAAATTTCGACTTGTTTGAATTGTCTCAAGACCGCGATGGAGGGACATCGATGGCGAACGGAGCCGAACTGAAGCTGCCTGACAGCGCAGCGCTGACGCGCTTCGATTTTGAACAGAAAGGTACAGAAGGGTGGACGACCGTCGATGGCCGATGGACAGTTGAGGAAATTCCCGACGCGCCGAGCGGCACACACGGTCTTGTCCAACGTGCCGTGGAGAATGCGTTCAACGTGATCGTCGCGCCTGGCGGTCCTTACAGGGACGTTGACATCTCGGTGCGATTCAAGCCGATTTCCGGTCGCGAAGACGCGTCGGGCGGTATCGTCTTTCGATTTTCCGAAGGACGATACTACGTCATCAGGGCCAACGCCCTCGAAAACAATTTCAGGCTGTATTACGACGATCGGGGGCGGCATCAGCTTGCCACCGCAAGAGTGCGACCGCCCACTCTCGGCCAGTGGCACACGCTGCGCGTCGTGGCCGTAGGCGATCAGATCCAGGGCTGGCTTGACGGCCAGCTTCTGATCAATCATCGTGACTCTCGATTTCGGTCGGGCCAAGTCGGGTTGTGGACGAAAGCCGATTCAATCACGGCATTCGATGACTTCACGGTCCGTGGAGTGGCTGGAGGTCGATAAGTTAAGAGGGGAAGGCGATGACCTATACAATGAAGCCGCTGTCGTGCGATCCGAAGAGGCTGAAGGGGCTGTCGGAGAAGCTAATCGTCAGCCACTACGAAAACAATTACGGCGGGGCGGTCAGACGACTCAATGCGATCACAGCCCAGGTCGCGTCGCTGGACTTCGCCTCAGCGCCCGTGTTCGTCATCAATGGCCTGAAGCGGGAAGAGTTGATCGCCGCGAATTCGATGATCTTGCATGAGCTGTACTTCGACAGCTTAGGCGGGGAGGGGGAACCGGACAAAGCGCTCAGGGAGGTTCTGGTAAGAGACTTCGGAAGCATCGAGCGGTGGCGGGGCGAGTTCGTGGCCATGGGCAAAGCCTTGGGAGGGGGATCAGGCTGGGTCTTGCTTACCTACTCGCATCGGGATGCACGGCTGGTCAATCAATGGGCTGCTGATCATACCTGTAGCCTCGCCGGTGGCATGCCTATCCTTGCCCTGGATATGTACGAGCACGCCTATCACATCGACTACGGCGCGACCGCTGCGGCGTACGTTGACGCGTTCATGCAGAATATCCGCTGGGAGAACGTCACGCGCCTCTACCACGAGCACGCGATATGAGGTGATCGAGGACACAGCGATCCGTAACTGCCCATCCGATGACTAGTCGCGGCTCTTCTCCCGCACTACGAACGAGGAGCAGAAGGCTACCGCTCAAGCGGGTCCGATATGATGACGCCGTTTATCAGCCTGGTGTTGGCGGGCTTCTTGGCCCGCTTCGGGTATCAGATGGCCCGAAGCCCGGTCCTGCCCCGTTTCGCCCAGGATCTGGGGGCCACGCCCGAGGTGATCGGCCTGATCGTGGCAGCCTCAACCATCACCGGGGTCGTCATCAAGCTTCCAGCGGGGGCCCTCTCGGACGTGCTCGGACGCAAGCGCATGATGCTCGTGGGGTGTCTCTTCTTCGCCGCGCCCCCGTTCCTTTACCCATTCGTCCACTCTGCGGGCGCGCTACTGGCGCTCCGCTTCCTTCACGGCTTCGCGACGGCGATCTTCTCCCCGGTGGCCTCGGCCTTCGTGGCCGACCTCTCCGAGCGGGGGCGCGGTGAGAAGCTGGGCTGGTTCGCTGCAGCGGGGGATTTTGGCTCTACCCTGGGCCCGCTCCTTGGTGGATTGCTCCTGTTCTACACGGCCAGCTACCCGATGACGTATCT
>JBGPUH010000297.1:0-3529 GCA_041491025.1 Methylomirabilis sp. (SeqCode) | reverse complement strand
GGCCGACTCGCTAAGTGTGATCATTGGGACCTCCTTTGCGAGTGAAGGGCATGAACTCAAGCCCTCTCTGACATCGAATCACTCAGTGAGATTGAACTGAATTCTCTAGGCAGTATAGTCAACCGTGACGTGAATGTCAAGGTTTGCGGCCTCCGCCAAGAGCCCGGATTATTCGGCCAGAGCGCTGATCACTCGCTGGAATTCGGGGCGACGGAGACGGTCAAGGTCAGACCGAACATAACCAAGGCCAAACACGCATAGCTCGAACTGTTCGGAGAGCTTCCGGTAAAGCGGCGCAACCTCTTCATAGCCGCCAAAGGCAAACTCTGCGACGATATGATACGACCGTTTCCCGGTCTTGACATAGTCGATCAAAGCATCCCGGCTCAACAGGACCCGCCTGGTCCGTAATCGCTGGACCGCTTCCGGGAAGAGCCCGGCCATGAACAGCGTGTAATCCCCGATATGCTTGTGGACCTCGCGCTCCCGATCAATCGAAGCAGCCCGGTGGAGTAGATCGCCCTCCAGGAGCAGCTCGGCGACCTCCTCAACGTGCTGGCCGGTGACGCTCCGAATCTTGTAGACGTTGTCGATGCGGGTGAAGTCGGTCAGGAGGTCTGTCAGGTACCCGATCACGCCTGGGTCTTCGTAGCCTAGCTTGCCCGCAAGGTTCCGCTCGGTCAAGAGGCGGAACATCCGCCGCAATGGATGATTCGCAGAGATGTTCATAATTCGCCCTTGCCTTCCCCGACCGGCGCTCAGCCAGCCATCGACGCCTGAGGCTGATTATACAGCATCCCGGGAAGAAGTGGAAAGTGAGTCCTGCCGACCTTGACGAAGGGACCGATTTGGCCTAAGCTGAGCATGCAGTGCCCGAAGCGACGACTTGCGTGAACGAGACTGGTGACGATATGAACTGTCCGAAGCTCAGGCCGGTGGAAGCGATTCCCGCTGAGGTCGGGGGCCAACAGGTAGTGTGCCTTCGGGAGCCGTACCACTTCAGCGATCGGGTCCTGCTCCTGCCTCTTCCTCTGTTCTATATCGTCAGCCTTTTCGATGGGCGACACTCGCTGCTCGACATTCAGGCGGCGTTCGTCCGTCGCTACGGTGAGCTTCTCTTCCGGGAAAGACTCGACGACATCGTCCGGGAATGTAATGACGCTCACTTCCTCGAGGGGGAGGGCTTCGAAACGTACCGCGCACAGATCGAAGCCGACTTCGTTCGCTCCCCCATCCGGCGCGCCGCCCTCGCAGGCAAGGTGTACGAGGCGGACCCTGAACGGCTTCGGGCCCAGATTGACACATTCTTCGCCCCGCCGGAGGGGCCGGGTCCGCCGCAGCCTTGCAACGGCAGGCCGCCGATCAAAGGCGCGATCATCCCCCACATCGACTTTGCGCGCGGAGGCCCTTGCTACGCGTGGGCCTACAAGGCCCTGCTGGAGTCCTGTGACGCCGACCTGTTCATTGTGCTGGGCACCTCGCACACCGGAACCCGCGGGTTCTTCGCCGTCACGCGCAAAGATTACGACACTCCGTTCGGCGTGATCCCGACTGATACCTCATTCGTGGACCGGTTGATTGGCCGTTGCGGTCCGACCCTCTTGCAGGACGAGCAGGCCCACCGGGCCGAGCATTCGATCGAATTCCAGGCGACCATGCTTCAAGGGCTGCTGCGCCCGAAGCGTGCCATCCAGATGGTCCCGATCCTCTGTCTCTCTTTTCACGAGTTGATCGCCGGCGGCGTCTCGCCACGGTCTCATCCGGCGGTTGCGACCTTCCTCGAGGCGCTCCAAGAGGCGATGGCCGCCTCAGGGCGGCGCTGCTGTCTCATCGCCAGCGCCGATCTCGCCCACGTTGGCCCTCGGTTCGGGGACCCGGGACCGGTCGATGACCTCCAACTCAAGGTAGTGGCCCAGAAGGACTTGACGATGCTGGAGAAGGTGGCGGAACGAGATGCGGAGGGATTCTTCCACACCGTTCAGGCTGAGAGGGATCGATGGAGAATCTGCGGCCTTTCCTCTATCTATACCTTACTCGCTGCCCTCGACGCTCAACAGGGACAACTCCTGAAGTACGGCCAGTGGCCTGACCCGGTCGGCACCGTCACCTTTGCAAGCGTGATTTTTCACTGAGACCCCCAGATGCAGCTACTTAAAGGCCGCACGCCCATCCTGAACGCCTTCAAGAACGGAACAATGCCTTCACTTCTGTCAACTATGAACCCTGAACTCTGAACTCCCCACGCCGACGACCGTCGGCGCCGCAGCTAGACTTCTCAGCTCCCGCCAAAACCGATCGTGACCTTGCCGTGCTCCACAATCACCGGGACCTGACGCGCGCCCTTTGAGAGCTCCAACATCCGGTCCATCGCCTTCCGGTCCTTCTGGACATTCAGGTACGTGAACGGGACCTTTCTCTTTGCGTACTCCTCACGGGCCGCCGAGGTGTAGGGTCAACTATCTTTCCCGTAGATGAGAACCGTCGCCTCCATTCGCCTCCTCCGATCTCTCGATTCTGCCTGATTTCAACCGTTCACACCCGCGTCATGGCCCGGTCGGCTTCCGTGCATAGGCGCTCATACGCGGTCTTGAGATCGCGCATCTCTGGGTAGAGCGCCTGGATCTTATCGTGAGGCAGGGGGATGGTCCGGCTGAACTCGGTCAGCCGGTCCCCAACCAGCCCGGCCTGTTTGAGGATCTCCACCTTCTTCCTGGCTATCGGCTGGAGCGTCGCACCCTCCAGGAGGGCGAGCATCCCGTCTTCGTCTTGCGCCTGGTACAGCTCATCCAATCGCTGCGCCTGGGCCTCGGTCAGGCCGCTCTCCTTCAGGACATAGAGCCCCATCATCCGATCGATGCGATACCGGATATCCAACATGACGCCTCCTTTCACTCCCGATCCGATATGTGCGCGAACAGATTCTACTCGATCCTGTTCCTTCCACAGTTCATCTCCGATACACGATCAGCTCCAGCAGATTGCCATCGGGGTCGAGGAAGTACAGGCAATCGTGATCGCCCCAGTCAACCGGCCCTTTGTGACGAACCCCGGCCTCCGCGAAGGACGCGCGGGCCCGCTCGAAGTCGGCGACACTGACCCGAAACGCGTGATGCCCCTTCCCGAGAGGTTGATCGATCCGGCCCAGATCGGGTGGTGGGAGATCCTTCCGCTCGAACAGGGCAAGGGGCGAGCCGGCCAGATCGAGGATAATCTGATCACCGAGGCGGCGGGAAACCGTCAGGCCCAGCAGGCCGGTGTAAAACGCCTCGGCGGCGGCGAGGTCGCGCACCTCGATCCCAAGGTGGTCAAGCCGCTCCAGCACGATCATCGTTGCGTTACCGATCCAGCTTCTGCCGCAACTCACTGAGGCGGGCGAGCGTATAGTCGGGCTCCGGAATCCCGTCCCTCACCGCTGCCCCGTTTCGATTCACCCAGGCGACATCCATCCCGACCCCCTTGGCTCCTGCGACGTCGATGTCCAGGCTGTCCCCAATGAAGAGGGCCTCATGGGGGCTGAGTCCCATCCGTG
>JBGPUH010000296.1:0-3534 GCA_041491025.1 Methylomirabilis sp. (SeqCode) | reverse complement strand
GGTGCAGGCGACGAGCCCGCAGGTTGCAAACAGCTCGCGGAACCCGTCCCAGAACTGCTCGTAGCTCATGGTGAAGCTCGATGACTGCACCGGCTGGTAGACATTGATCCGGAAGTTGGCCCCTACCCTGGATGCCAGCCTGGCGACCTCTGGCAAGCGTTTATAGTTGGTGCGCATCATGACCGCGATAATCGTGACCTCGACCCCGAGGCGTTTCGCGCGGTGGAGGGAGTCCATGGCGAGATCCCATGCCCCATTGCCCCGAAACGCGTCCTGTTCCTGAGGGGTGGGGAAGTCGAACGAGAACTCGACCTCGCGCAGGCCCCTGAGCACGGCATCGGGAAGGCACTTGACCGAGTAACCATTCGAGGTGAGGGTCGTCTTGATCCCTTGTGCAAGGAGGTGTTCGACGATCGGCACAAACTCGGGGTGCATGCCGTTCTCGCCGACCCCGAGGTTAGCGGAGCCGATCTCGAGGCTGTCGAGGACGGTGCGGACGTCGGTGAGCGTCAGCCGATCCACCCGGTCCGTCGCCCGGTAGCAGTGCGCGCAGCTCAGGTTGCATTCATTTGTCAGGCCCAGGCCCAATGCGTAGGCCATCCCATTCTCCTCGTACCGGTTTACTCCTCAACGGTGCCCTGGATTGCGGATGACCCCTCTTGTATGTCCGCAGCGATTGGGTGTCAAGCGAAAATGTCCTTCAGGCGATCGACCGTCTGATCTTCCTGCTGGCGAGTGGGGGAAGGGCAAACCGGGGAGTCTGAGCGTCAGAAGGCCCTCTCCTCAAAATCGATACGCCGTGTTCTCTCTGGAGAAGTCCAGGGGCGTCAGCCCTACGTTGAGCTTCACGTCCGAATATGAATACCGTTCGAAGAGGACTTCATGTTCATCGTAGAAGACCGCCCCGACCGGAAGCAGCATTTCTTTGTCGATGTGACAGACCATCCGGGATGTGTAGTAGGTTCGCCCTGATCGCGGGGTGAACTTGGCCTCTACAAGAATGGCGGCCCTTCCATGAAATGGCTCCTCGGCCATTCGAATGATCTCTAATTCTCCATGCTGAAGCGCCGTCTTGATGTCGCGCTGTAGCCCGTCGATCAGGCGGCCAACGCCAACCTCGGTGATCGGATGTCGGTTTCGCCTCATTGCCAGGGAGCCTCTCGGGTCCACAGAGAGCGTCAAGAATCCGAGGAGCCCAGCTTGATGATGGGCGAGGAGCTTATCGCCGTTATTTCCATCCACGTAGAGCGCCTCGTTTCCTTTGTGTGGATCATCCATCCATTTCATGTACACCTTGAGCGGCTTCTGGAACTTGAGGAACATCGTCTCTTCCGGCAGCAGCGCTTCATTCACCCGTTCCTGCTTTTGGAAAATGGCGGTGTAGTCGGTGATCCGGGCGTAACTCGCCTCCATTCGGGTCAGCAGGGAAAGGAGCGCCTCGCGCTGATCAGCAGCGGCGACGACCCGGATCGGAGGGGCTGCGCAGAGGAGGCCGAGCAGGACAATCTGTAGGATGAGAAGGTTGAGCGTTGCTGGTTTGAGCTGGCGCATGGCCAAACGATAACCGTCGCCATGCCATGCGTCAAGGGCTTTGAAGAGCATGGCTGGTTCGTCGGGCCTCTTTACGAGAATGTCAGGTGAATCGTGTGGTATCCCGAGGCGCCATCCGGCAGGACCTTGGTCACCTGGGCTGTCTGAATCTCGCCGGTCCCGTCCACTGCCCTGACTTTCACGACAAGCTTTCGTTCCTTCGGAGCCGAGAGAAGCGGCGCCCACGGAAGCCCCCAGAGGACCCAGGTATACTGGCTGAGTCCCTTTTTCAGGGTCGCCTTTCGCCAGGTAGCGCCGTCGTCGAGGCTTACCTCGACCTGACGGATGCCCCGGTCGCTGGCAAAGGCGATACCCCCCATATCTTCCCCACCTTTTGGGATCGACGCTCCATTGCCCGGGGTGTCGATCCTGGACATCGTCTTCACTTTGGCCTCGTCTGACCAGCCACGGCTTTCCCAGTAGCCTTTATAATCCTTGTCGGTCAGCTCGATCTCGGTGATCCACTTCGGGTTCTTCATGCCATAGTGTCCCGGATTGATAAGCCGGATCGGGAAGCCGTGGTCGTCGGGAAGCGGGACCCCGTTCATCTCGATGGCAAGGAGCGTATCGGGGTGCATCGCCTTTACCAGGGGGATGGCCGTCGAGTAGCCATCGGCGGCGCGAAAGATGACCTTCTTGGCCGTCGGCTTCACGCCGGCCTTCGCGAGGACCTCCTTCAATGGGACGCCTTTCCAGACGGCAGTACTGATCAGGTCGCCGCCGACCTCGTTGCTGATGCACTCGAGCGTGCCATACTGCTCTTTCATGGGGAGTGCCTTGATCTCGTTGTAGGTCAATTTCGCTGGTCTGTCAAGGAGGCCCTTCAGCTCCAGGTTCCATCGCGAGACACTCACTTTGGGATCGAAGACGTTCTTGGAGATCTTATAGAACTTGTCGTTGGGCGTCACGTCGGGTGGGAGGCCCTTGAGCCGCTGAAACAGATCCTGCGCGAAGGCGCGACTTTGCGCCGTGAGCGTTTCCAGGACTTGGAAGAGACCGGAAAGCGCTCCACCCACCAGCAGGCCGGTCAGGAGCCGCTTCGAGAACCTCCGCCGGGACGAGTCGAGCGAGGCCCGTGAAGGGCTCGCCGATTGAACGGCGTCGGCAGTCCTTCTTAGCAGCAGCGTCGTGACCAGGGCCAGCGCTACACTGTACACCCAGAAAAGAACGAGCAGGGAGGTGGAGGCGAGAAGCAGACCGCCTTCGAGGTCGGCCCCGAACAGGCCTCCCCCCAGCAGCGGTGAGCCGATCAGGCCGAAGAGCCCCCACAACGCCGTCCCGTAGGCGAGACCCCCGAACCGGGTGGCCATAAGGTGTTGGCGCTGGCGAACCCAGGTGAAGACCGCCCCAAAGAGGGCACCGATCGCCACAAAGAGGCCCACCATCCCCCAGAAGGCGAGATACTTCGCCTTCGGCCCGAACAGCCTGATACCCAGCGAGAAGAGGTCCATTGGGATCAAGGCGAACATCCGCTCGGCCATCAGCTCCGGTATCAGGGGGGTCCCGAAGGCGAATCGTCCGAGGAACATCAGTGCGGTCATGAGAAGAGCCCCGACGAGCCCGCCAAGCGTTCCTATTAGTACACGCTGTCGATTGGAGGCATCCCGCATCGCGTGCATTCCCTGGTCCCCTTTATGCCTTCCGGCTGAGAGGGGTCGGATTCATGTGCCGGCTGCACCTCTCCGTCCTGAGATCATTAAGACTTCACTCTGCGAGAAGACGGATGATCGTCTGTTCAGTAAGATCGTACGCGCCCTCGCCGACGTGAGAGTATCGGAGCACCCCTTTTTTGTCAATGAGGTGCAGGGTCGGCCAGAAGCGAGTATTGTAGCTCTCCCATATCGTGAAGTGGTTGTCGATGGCAATTGGGTATGCGATGCCGAACCGCTTCACCGCATCCTTCACGTTATCGAGACTCCGTTCCCAGAAGAACTCCGGAGAGTG
>JBGPUH010000295.1:0-3537 GCA_041491025.1 Methylomirabilis sp. (SeqCode) | reverse complement strand
TCGGCCTGCGCCTTGGCCCGCAACGTCTGGATGGTGGCCATCACGTCCGGCTGCTGGGCGAGGAAGGCCTCCCCCAGCTTCTGGGTCCACTCCAAGTTCCCGTCCATCATGGCGAGCACCTGGGGAAACGCCGTCAACGACTTCACGCTCGGATCCCAGGGCTGCTGCTGCATCGCCTCTTCCAGTTGCGGGCCTTTGACGTTCGGATACGCTTTGACCCAGCGGGCGGCCTGAACCACCTCCAGCGGGTAGGTGGACGCCATCAGGATCTGTGCCAAGAGCGGATCGGGGTACAGGGCGATCGGCGCCAGGAGCTGATCCAGTTCCTCTTGCCGGAAGGTCGGTGGCGCGGGTGCCCCTGGGGGGGGCGGCGGGGATGACGGAGGGAACTGCCCCAGAGCGCCGGGCGGCGCCGCCAGCAACAGAATCAGGACTGCAAGCAATCCGCGCCGCGCGGCGCCTCTCATCGTCATGCTCCAACCTCGCTCTTCTCGGTGTCGGTGAGCCCTGGGACGGCTGATCGGTTGATCATCCCTGATCTATCTTAACACTGTTGACAACAATTCGCTAGAACACCCTCTCCCGGCTGTCAATCTTCAAAATCGTCTGAGCGACCCGGGGTTGTCGGGTTGCCGACACGCATCCTCCCCTATTCCCAGCCTCCCCCACGGCCAGCCGTTGACCTTGAGAAAGGTAATACCCCTAACCTCTTAGAGTCCTCCCGGGCCTATTTGGTGTAGTATCCATTTCGGCGCATCGGCAGTAAAGTGCTTCTCGGGAGAGAACGACTATGTCACAAAGCTACATGCCCACCTGCCTCCCCGCCCCCCTTCCCTAAACCCAACTAAGCTTCCGTTCGCACTGAGGAGGCGCGTTGTTTTCGCGTTGTCTCGAAGGATCGAAGGGCGAGCGGGATTCGTTTCGCCCGAAAGAAATCATAGTACACGCCGCCCGCGGCCAGGTTGTCATTGCGAGCGACTGGAAGGAGCGTGGTAATCTCGCTGTTTTTGAGATCGCTTCGGTCCCCTTCGCTTCGCTCTCGGTCCTCACGATGACACATGACTCTTTGCATTTGTATTAGATCCTGCCTGAGTGGGCCGGCGACGGATCGGGTTTGAGCGAACACGCGAGCTGTAAGATCTCCGGCTGGGAAAGGGTCACGGGCCAACGTCCCGTAATGACCCGAGAAAGGAAATGGCGGCTCACCACGATGACGCCTTTCACGGGACCCTGGACCTCGATGGAGGCGTTTGGGAAGCATAGGATCGGTTGCACAGAGCACGGCTTTCCAGCGATCTGCGGTAGCCGATCGCGAAGTGTGAAGGCTTCCGACCATGCCTGATTCAAAATCGGCTTCTCAAACGGTCGGCCGTTCAGAAGCAGCGCTTCCCCCTTGGCGCTGACCTTACGGCGATGGCTCTTGGTCTCCACAATGAACACCCCCGTTGGGCCGATAACTACATGGTCGATGTTAAATCCCTCGAAAACCAGATCATGAAAGACGTGGTACTCCTTTGGCAGGCCCCGAAGGAGCTGTGCCACTACCACCTCGGCGTCGGCTCCTCGTTCTGCTCGATCTGATCGTCTCGCGATGAGCTTGAACGCGAGCACGCAGGCCACTAGAAGTGCCAGCGATATGCCCGCCGCGGAAGATCCGCCCAATATCCCTGGGAAGAACAACAATGCCAATGCGGGCAATGCCACACAGGCGAAGGCGAGGACAGCGCGCTTGAGTGACATCATATAGGTGGACCACCCGGCTCGTCCGAACGAGCCAGCGTTATGTCCTCCCTGATTCGTCCGCTTGAGAGAGGACACCACTATCACACCGAGCACCGCAACTGCCACAATCGCGATCGCACTCAGCAGCATGGTGACCATCATCGGTCTTAGGGCTTCATTGAAAGTTTGAGGCTTTGCGGGCGCGGCCCCACTCAGGCCAATGGCCAATACACACCACATGGCAGCCCACCCGACTTGTTTCAGGCAAGTCGAGCTTGAAGCCCATCGCCGCCCTGCCCTCTCCTGTCGCATTCTGATCCCCCGCTCATGAGCCCTTCGTTCCTTCAGCATCCAACCGCCCTTCACCGGGATTGCGGATGATCCCATCTGCAGAGCAAATGGCATGCCAGGAAAGCGCGGCGAGGAAAAGGGCTGACAACTCTAGTCAGGCGGTCATGGGCCGTCCTCTGGACGGGAACGGTTGGACCGGGTCCGGGCTCCTCCTCCTCCTCGAAGAGGGCCAGACAGGAGGAGTGCTTCACCTTCACCAGGGGTCGCTCGAAGAGGAGGCCAAGCTGGCGTTGGAGGCGATCGGCCTGCAGGAACGGAAGGCACTGGAGCAATTCTACCCTGCCGTCCGGAAGTCCACTCCTCAGGTCCGGGTCCTCGCGGAACGCTATGGGGGAGACGTGTCCTTTAGCTTTGACTCAAACGGACGGTCGGTGTGGGTGATGGCGCTCTTCGGGAAGGACGCGCCTCCGACGCTGAGGACGGTCTCAGACGGAGAGGTGCCGTGGATACCCCTGGATGAAAAGCAAGGGGAGGACTGTAGACCCCTACCCTTCGAGACGGCCCTTCGGGCCTCCTCAGGATGAACGGGATTTGGCCCGAGGAGCCTCTCGTCAAGGCGAGCGGATTCGTAAGCGTATTTATGAAATGTTGCATTTGGCCGGGGTTTCTCAAACAAGGATTGAGGAGGGAAGGATGTGGCAGGTCTCACGGCGTCAAGATATCAAGCCCCTCTTCGGCGGCAATTTTGCACAGCTTCCGATCTGCCGATACAAAGGTCATGTTATCGCGGAGAAAGTTCAAGGCGATTACGAGTTGAATACTGTCCACAGGCTTCATGTATCTCTTCAAAATGAGGTCTTCCGCTTTGATGATGTCATCGGCGGTGAGATCCAGGATCGTTATGCGGAGCGTGCTAATGTCCTTGTAAAAGAAGGTGCGCTACTGCAGGAACTGTTCCTCGGTCGTGATCTTATCGACCTCGTAAAGCCTCCTGAGGTTGGAGATCATCTCGATGATCGTTATGGAGGAATAAAGGTCGGCTGGTCGGTTGCTTCGAGGACCCTGCAGACGAGGGCTGTCCCTTTCTCGGACTGGTATCTCTTGAAGAGTGCACTGGTATCTACAAAGTAGGGCATCAGCTATCGCTTGTTTCGCTCCTCGATAACTCGCTTTGAAAGAGAAACGCCGATACCCGACAGGCTCTCCTGTATGTCCTTTAACGTGACATCCGAATGTCCCGCCTTCTTCAGATGGCGATGAAGTTTAGAGCTCACGTGTGGGTGACCCGCAAGCTTTGCAAGGACCTTCGCCATAGCAGCACCACCTCCTTTGAAGGCGAGTGTATCAGTAGGTCAGGATCGAGGTCAAGGCGCAGCCCCGCTGTCCTTGATTTTGGGAGATGGCCGTAACGACGAAGAGGGCGAAGACTGGCGGTCTCAAGGCCGAACGATGGGCTCTGGGTTGGGCAAGGCATCGGCCCTGTCAGGCCTTGGCGGGCTGGATGCGTATGCTTGCCCGATAGCC
>JBGPUH010000294.1:0-3543 GCA_041491025.1 Methylomirabilis sp. (SeqCode) | reverse complement strand
TGTCTCGGAATTGACATCGGCTCCGTGAGCACCAATTTCGCCCTGGTTGACGAGGCCGGGCAACTGGTGAAGGAGATCTACGTGCGCACCGACGGGCGGCCCATCGAGGTCGTGACCTCCGGGCTCCGCGACCTCAGGGAGGAATTCAGCGATCGCATCCGGATCGCGGGGGTGGGCACCACCGGGTCGGGACGGGAACTGATAGGGGAGCTGGTCGGGGCGGACGTGATCCCCGACGAGATCACCGCCCATAAGACGGGTGCTGTTCATGTGGCCCGGACCCTTACGGGGGAGGCCGTGGACACGGTCTTCGAGATCGGGGGGCAGGACGCCAAGTTCATCCGCGTCGAGGACGGCGTGGTGGTGGACTTCACCATGAACGAGGCATGCGCGGCAGGGACAGGATCGTTTCTGGAGGAGCAGGCTGAGCGGTTGGGCGTCGCCATCGTGGGAGAGTTCTCCCGCCTGGCCCTCTCCTCTCGAGCCCCGATCCGGCTGGGCGAGCGCTGCACGGTCTTCATGGAGCAGGACGTCAACGCGTTCCTCAAGCGCGGGGCCACGGTGCCCGACTTGGTGGCGGGGCTGGCCTACTCCGTTGCCCTCAATTACCTCAACCGGGTGGTGCGTGGGCGGAAGATCGGCGAGGCCATCTACTTCCAAGGGGGCACCGCCTATAACGACTCGGTGGCTGCGGCCTTCGCCACGCTGCTGGGCAAGCGTATCATCGTGCCGCCTCATAACGGCGTGATCGGCGCTATTGGAGCGGGCCTCCTGGCGTGGGACGCGATCACCCGCTCGAAGTGTCTTTCCCGTTTCCGCGGCTTCGATCTGAGCCGGGTTCGGTATGGCCTCCGTGAGTTCATCTGCCGGGCCTGCTCCAATGTCTGTGACATGCAGGAGTTCACCGTGGAGGGCGTGAAAACCTATTGGGGCGACAAGTGCTCGTGGAAGTTCAGGCGGCGGGCGAAGACCGAGCGTCGGCCAGTGATCGAGGATCTCCTGGCGCTTCGCGATCGCCTCTGTTGGGACGAGTCGGCAGCGTCCGGAGGCGGCCTCAGGGTGGGCGTCCCGCGGACCATGGCCTTCTACGACTACTTTCCCTTCTGGCGGACCCTGCTGGAGGCCCTGGGCTGTCAGGTTGTGCTCTCCGAGCCCACCAACCGTCAGATCGCCCAGGTCGGGCAGGACTGGACAGTGGCCGAGCCCTGTTTCCCCGTGAAGGTGGCTCACGGCCACCTAGCTGACCTTATCGGGCGGGGAGTGGACCTGATCCTTCTGCCGAACATCATTGACGCCGAAGCCCCCGCCTGGACGCTGGCCTCCCACCTCTGCCCCTGGAACCAGACGCTCCCCTTCGTGCTGCGTTCGGTCGCGGCTGCAGAGCAGTGGCGGGACCGGCTCCTGATCCCTACCGTCCGCTTTCGCCAAGGCAGGGAGGCAGTGGCCGAATCGCTGCGCGACCTGTATGGGCGGCTCGGGGTCTCGCGGCGCGACGGCGCTCGCGCGGTGCAGCGTGCGTACGCGGCGCAGGACACGTTCACTGCCGCGGTGCAGGCTGCGGGCGAGGCGGCACTGGCGGCTCTCACGGCGAGGGGGGAGCCGGGCATCATCCTCCTTGGCCGCTCCTACAACATCTACGACCGGGCCATTAACCTCGACATGCCCGGAAAGCTGCGCGATCACTACGGCATCAACGTCATCCCTCTCGATTTCCTTCCGCTGAAGGGAGAGGATATCTCCGACCTGAACGACAACATGTATTGGAACTCTGGCCGACGCATCCTCGCCGCGGCCAGGATCGCTGGGCGCCACCAGGGGTTGGACCTGATCTACATCACTAACTTCAAGTGCGGTCCCGATTCCTACATCAAGCACTTCGTCGGGGCAGGTGTGGGGCGGCCCTTCCTCACCACCCAGTTCGACGGCCACGGCAACGACGCCGGGATGATGACCCGGTGCGAGGCGTATCTGGAATCCAAGAGGCTCCTCGGGTGATGAGCGTCCCGATCCCGCTCAGAGAGAAAAAGCTCTGGATCTTTCCCATGACGTACGGCGGGGCCCGCGCTCTGGCGGCCGTGTGGCGCGCCCACGGGGTGGACGCGGAGGTGATTCCGCCGTCTGACGATGACACGCTTGCCCTAGGGGCCCGGCACACGGCAGGGGACGAGTGCCTTCCTCAGAGGATCACCTTGGGCGATCTTCTCAAGATCGCCCGCCGGCCGGACTACTCGCCGGAACGGACCGCGATCTTCTTCGCCACGACCAGCGGACCCTGCCGTTTCGGCCAGTATATCGCGCTGTTCAGGAAGGCCTTCAGGGAGGAGGGGCTAGGGGAGCTCCAGGTGGTGGCTCCACACTCGGACGACTCTTACCGGTCTGTGGGGCGAGAGTTTCCCGACTTGGCGCGACTCGCGTGGTGGGCGGTCGTGGGGTCCGACCTCCTTCAGAAGGCTCTCCATCGGATTCGTCCCTACGAGCGCACGTCAGGGGCTAGCGACCGCGTGTACCTGGAAGGGCTCGACGCCTTCTGCCGCGTCATTGAGCGGGGCGCTTCCTCTCGCCGCCGGCACTTGGCAGCCCTAGTAGACTGCCTCAGTGAAACATGCGGTCGTTTCGCGCGAATCCCGATCCTGGAAGAGTCCCGCCCGCTGATCGGTGTGGTCGGGGAGATCTTCTGCCGACTCAACACCTTCAGCAACCAGGACCTCATCCGCCGGCTGGAGCACTGTGGGGGCGAGGCTTGGCTTTCGGACGTCGGCGAGTGGGTCTGGTACTGCAACGAATCGGAGGCGCGAGAGCTTGCCACGCGGGGCCGGCGGCTCTCCTTCGCCATGCTAGGGGTGAGGCTGAGGGGCCGGGTCCAACGCGGCGATGAGCACGCCCTCTGGCTCCCCTTCCACGACCTGCTGAAGGGCCGGGAGGAGCCGGAGTCGCTTGAGGATGTGCTGGAGAACGCCCGCCCCTACCTTCCAGCGGAGGGCGTCTCGGGAGAGATGGTGCTCTCCGTGGGGAAGGCCGTCCACCTCTGGGCCCACGGAGCCCACGGCGTCATCGACATCAGCCCCTTTACCTGCATGAACGGCATCGTCTCGGAGGCCATCTACCCGCGGCTCTCCCGGGACCTTGGCGGCCTCCCGGTCAAGAATTTCTACTTCGACGGCAAGCCCACCGCGCTGGACCGCGATCTCGAAATCTTCCTGGAACTGGCCAGGGGATACCGCACGCGATCCGAGCGGATGCGGCATCCCTTGCCCTCTTGAGGCGAGCGGGGGCCCGCCTCACAGCGACTCCCCTGACCTGCTTTCGGCGCTTCCTCTGATCTTTCTCCTTCTTCGGAGCACCACTCGTTGGCCTTATCCTGAGCGCGCTTGAAGCCACGAGCTCACCTTCGGCCACGTGACTTTTGGCCCCTCGCTGCCGACGACGATATCAAGGTGGCCGACGTTGCCTCCTGAGACCTCGAAGAATTCACGATCCGTACTTGTCACGAGGTTCACTAAAGCCTTTGCAGAATCAGGGGGCGCGAGGAGGTCTTCCGTATGG
>JBGPUH010000293.1:0-3551 GCA_041491025.1 Methylomirabilis sp. (SeqCode) | reverse complement strand
TGGGGGATGGCCGCAGTGATCCCGATCATGGAGGCTGGTGCCCAGGCCCCAGGAGTCTGGGGAGGGCCAGGGGTTGCCCCGCCGACCGCTCCTGCGCCTCCGATGACACCCTACTACTATCCCGGACCGTATGACCCGAGGGCTTTCTATCCACCGCCGTACTATCCACCTCAGCATTTCTACCCGTGCCCTCGCGTCTGGGTGCCGGGATACTATGACGCGTACGGCAATTGGGTCTTCGGCTACTATCATTACGAGTGCTACTAGAGGAATCGAGCGGCCAACATAGCGCAGTAAAGGCAGCGGCTTCGTTCTTGCGGAATGCGGAGGCACTGTGATCCCCTGGGTGACCGGGCACGGTGCCATTCTTTGTTCCCCCCCTGCGAAGACCGGGCAGCCACCTCGCCAGGGAGACACACGACCTAACATGGAACTGATCGGAGCGATCCCTTGATGCACGTTCACCAGTCAGGCTCGACGTGAGAAGGGAGCGGTTCCCTGATGAGCGTGAGGCGTGAAACATTGACCGACGCCGAGCCCACGCAGCTTGCATCGGACAGCGCAAGACCTGTTGGGTCAGCGTAAACCATGATCCGCAGCGAGCTAAGCACAACGGACAGCCGAAAGCGGAAGCGCGGCGGAATTCGTGTCCATCTCCAACGATTGGCCATGGTGGTCTCGAACCTGCTGCTTCGGCACGACGCGGTGTTCTGGTTGGTTGGCCGGCTCAACAGTCGCATGCGCATCCTCAAGAATGTCTTTGTTGCCTATCCTGCAACGCAGGAATACGCCGACACCTATTCTTACCGCTGGGTGCAGCAGCGCTGCCGGTGGTACCCATGGCTTGTCGGCATGTACCGGCAAAACGGCATGCTGGGCCTGATGACGGTCATCTCAAGCTCCGAGGACGACTTCTTTCACCCTGCCGATCCGAACCACAATCGACAGCACCTCGAGGCCCTCATCCAGCGCACCGAGCGCATCCGCCAGCTTCTGGGCGCGGAGCAGACGAGCTTCGCTGGGATCCTTCCGGGAGTGCTGAAGGCCCGGGGAATCCGCACCGATGGGCGTGAACTCGAAGTGACCGTCGAAGCGGTGATCCGGGCCGAGGCGAAGCTCCGCGCCGAGATCGGATACCCCGAGGATACTCCGCTGATTCTCCTAGGCGGCAAGGGGTTCATCGGCCGTCGGCTGGCCGAGCGACTGAGAGATCGCGAGACCTGCGTTGTCGATATTCTGCCGGGCCGACGGATCAACCACGAAACGTGGCCTCTTCACCTGCAACGAAAATCTGCAATCCTTATCAACCTCACCAAGAAAGCCGTCATCTCGGACTACATGAAGCTTTTCTGGAAGGAACTGGTTCTCCTCAACGAGGTCTATCCCGAGCCAAACGCGGACGAGATCGCGTTCCTCTCAGGCATTGGCGTTCAGGCGTATCACATCGTCGGCGTGAAAGCCCAGGCCCTTCCGCAATTTCCATTCGCCTACTCCGGCGGCGTCCCCTGTTGCGCAGCATGGAATGCCTCGGATATGGAAGTTCTGCTTCGCCGACTGAACTAATGCAAACGACAATTGTAACGTTACATCGGGCGGGTGGCCGAGGCGGGGCGCCCCATCCGCCCGCAACGGAAGGGCCCCACCGGGGGATGGGTGGAGTGAGGACGGATGGGGCTGCCGAAGGACAGGACCCGCGCCTTTGCATCAAGATTACAGACGTGTGTATGAGTGCCGTTCCGACTTGTTGCGCCTCATGGCAGAGAGGTATGCCGCACCTCCGTCTCTTTCACCGAAGGCTCCCTGACTTCACCTCATCCGCTAGGACAATCACACGCAGCATCGGGGTGGTTCTAATTCTTTTCATCGTGGCAGCTTCTTATGCAGAAGCGCCGACGGAAAAGCCGGTGAAGACCTCAGCCCCTGCGTCATCTCTACGCTCTCTCGCCCAGGCCCGCGGTATACAGATCGGTGCGGCGGTGGCAGCCGGGCCAGTGCGGGAAGAGCCGTTGTATGCGCAGACGCTCCGGCGGGAGTTCAGCATGCTGACCCCGGAGAATGCCATGAAGTTCGGACCCCTTCACCCGGACCCCGACCGGTACAATTTCGCCGACGCCGACGCCATAATCGCCTTTGCCAAGGCCAATGCGATGCAGGTTCGCGCCCACACACTTGTGTGGCATGAGGAACTACCCCGCTGGCTCACAGAGCGAACCGTTACGCGCGAGGACCTAATGGCCAACCTTCGCCAGCACATCCTTACAGTAGTCGGACGCTATCGCGGGCGAGTTGTGGCATGGGACGTTGTGAATGAAGCGATGGCTGATAGTGGGTCGCTGAGAGACACGATCTGGCTCAGGGGTATTGGGCCTGACTACATCGATTTGGCCTTCCGCTGGGCGCATGAGGCAGACCCGAAGGCGCGGTTGTTTTACAACGACTACGGAGGCGAGGGGTTGGGTCGAAAGTCGGACGCGATTTATGCTCTGGTCCGGAGCCTTCAGACACGAGGCGTCCCGATACATGGGGTGGGTTTGCAAACGCACATTCGCCTGGAGTCGTTTCCGGCCCTGCGAGATGTTGCCGCCAACATGAATCGTCTCGCTGCGCTTAAGTTGGAGGTTCATATCACAGAGATGGATGTAAGGATTAAGGGACCCGTAACGGAGGAAGCACTTGCCGCGCAAGCACGCATTTACCGCGACACGCTTGGAGTGTGCCTATCGGTCAAGAACTGCAAGGCTTTTGTGCTGTGGGGATTTACAGACCGCCATTCTTGGATCCCACAGTTCTTTCCAGGATGGGGCACGGCCCTGATCTTCGATGAGTCGTATCGTCCCAAACCCGCCTACACCGCACTCATGGACGCGCTGAAGGGGCGCTGAGCGAGGAAAGGTCCCGGCCAGCTTCCTCAGCTCGGCTGCCAGGTGGTTCGTTGGCATTTCGGTAAGGGGGCGAGGTTCTTTCAAGTGGCGCCTGCCAGTGACCCCATGCTATCGTGAGCGGGATTCGACCATTCGGCTTGAGGGAGGAGCGTTGCGATGCGAGATGCACCACGGTACCGCGAGCGTGCTTTTGGCAGCCTTCTCTGCCTCCTGTTGATCCTCGCGGGAAGAGTGGATTCTGCTGCGCAGATCGAGGCCACGCCCATCAAGGCGGAAGAAGAGGCCCTCAAGGGGGTCAAGGCGCTCCGCATCCTGGTCCCAAAGATGGGCGCCGGAGAAACCACGCATGGGCTGACCAGGGAGGCCGTGGACGCGCAGGCTCAGAAAATCCTCCAGGAGAAGCTCCAGGCTCTCAAGGTGGACCCAAAGGCTATCACGGTGCTCTACGTGAATGTGAGCCTGGCCGACTTCCAAAGCCGCCTTGGCTACTATGGCAACCTGACCATCGAACTCAGGCGGCCCAGCATGATTCTGGTGGGGAAAGATTTTCCCGACTCCCCGATCCAAGAGTATAGAGTGACCCTGGCGACCGTCTGGGCCGAAAGCGTCATCTTTACCGGAGAGGTCTTTGCTCCCACTGCGGTCAGGAAGGCGCTCGATGGAGTGTTG
>JBGPUH010000292.1:0-3572 GCA_041491025.1 Methylomirabilis sp. (SeqCode) | reverse complement strand
TCGCAGAGCGGCGTGCGAGCCTTACAGGTCTTTCGGCCGTGCTCGACCAGGTTCATATGCAAGGAATAATACAGGGCGGGTGGCACCATCGCTTCGAGCAGTGCCTGTGCCTTTCCGGGGCTGACCTTTGCGTTCACCACGCCGAGGCGGGTCGCAACGCGATAGACATGTGTATCGACGGGGAACGCAGGTTTACCAAGTGAAAAGAGCAGGACGCACGCGACGGTCTTGGGGCCGATCCCCTTGAAACGCGAGAGGTACGCTCTTACCTCCTCGATGCTCAGATCCCGGAGGAAGGTGAGATCGAAGTGGCCCTGTTCCCGGTGAATCTGCTTGAGGATCGCCTTGATGCGCGCGGCCTTCAGCCTGGCCAGGCCCCCCGAATCGATCGCCTCGGCCACCTTTCGCTCCGAGGCTTGATGCACGTCTTGCCACGAAGGCAACACCTGGCGGAGCAGTTGGAACGCTCGATGGCTGTTGAGGTCACTCGTATTTTGGGAAAGGATCGTGAAGATGAGTTCATCGAGGGGATTGGTGCGAACCCTATGCGCTCGCTTTGGGCCGTAGTGGCGCTCCAGTGCCGTATGAATCCTGCTGATGAGGCTCGTTGCGGGCATGTCAGCTCTCGGATTCCGGGTGCGGGCATGGCGAGGGTGAACGGAGGCTATCGCACCGGGCTCCGGAAGTCAACACCAAACTCTACGGAAAAATTCCCTTGCGAATGCCGCCCCCCACCTCTATCATAATCGGTGATCACCGCCAGTGGGTATCATTGCCGAACAATCCCTGACGTTCATGTCGGCTTCAGGCTGTAAGCGTCCGGGGCATACCGGACCGGTGGTCTCGTTGAAAGGAGGTAGGGGAATGAGGGTCACCGCTGAGATGAAGATCGATAACGTGGTGCGGCAGTACCCGGAGACCGTCGAGGTCTTCAGCCGCTACGGCGTCGGATGCCTGGGCTGCTCGGCGGCCGAGTACGACGATATCGCCCATGGCGCTCGCGTCCATGGTGTGAACCTTGACCAGCTTCTTCGAGAGCTGAACGACACCGTCAGCGTCAGAAACTGATTCGCGAGCACCACGTGTTCACAACCCTCAAACGGGACATCCAGGCTGCCCTGGATCGCGACCCGGCCGCCCGCAGCGCCTTGGAGGTTCTCCTCTGCTATCCGGGTCTTCATGCCCTCTACTTTCACCGTGTCGCGCACTGGCTCTGGAACCATCGCCTGAAAACGCTGGGTCGCTTCGTCTCGCACGTGAGCCGATTCTTGACCGGAATTGAAATCCATCCGGGCGCGGTAATCGGGCCGGGCCTTTTCATCGACCACGGTATGGGGGTCGTCATCGGCGAGACCACGGAGATGGGCGAGAATGTCACCATCTATCAGGGCGTGACATTGGGTGGAACCAGCCTGGAGAAGAAGAAGCGCCATCCGACGATCGGGAACAATGTTGTGATCGGGGCCGGCGCCAAGATCCTCGGGCCGTTCAAGGTGGGAGATAATAGCCGCATCGGCTCTGGATCTGTGGTTGTAAAGGAGGTCCCACCAAATTCGCTTGTGGTAGGTGTGCCCGGGCAGGTCACCTATCGCGACGGCAAACGGGTCCCTCAGGCGATCGACCTGGAAATGACCGATCTCCCCGACCCCGCAGCAAAGGCGATCAAATGTATTCTGGAGCGCCTGGAAGAGTTGGAAAAGGAAGTGGAGACCCTCAGGAAGGAATTAGCGCACCCGTCCATTCCCTGCTCACCGTCCTCGAGATAGCCCCGAGTACAAGTTCCAGGTCCCACGTCCCAAGTTCCAGGTTCAAAACCGTCGAGACGAGGTCCAGCTTCCGAGCTGAGATCCCACCCGGACCTCTTTTCAACCCGGAACCTGGAACGTGGAACTCGGCACTTCGCATTAGGCGTCGATCACCTCATCGAGCAGAATGGGATGAATCACCAAACCAGTGAGCAGCTTGGGGTAGAAGAAGGTTGACTTGGGTGGCATCCGCAGGCCAGCCTCGGCCACCGCCCGTACCTCGGCGATCTTGGTCGGTTTGAGCAAGACCGCCGCTCCCCACTCTCCTCGCTGGACCAACCGTACAGCCTCGACGGCGTCGTGTGTATAGTTGAGCGCGTCGTCGGGGAGAGCGGCTAGGCCCTGACGGCGCAGTGGTCCGTCGATCAAGAGCGCGTGCAAGATGGTGACGTCCAGTCTCTTATAAATGGTCGGCTTTCCCTCTGCTACCTCCGTCTCCAGGATTCGTTCGTCTGCCAGGGTCAAGAGGTATCCGCTCTCCCCTCCGCCATACAGACCGAAAGAGTGCCTCCCCTCCCGCGCCCGCTGCAAGCAACCCAGCAGCGCTGCCGCGCCGGCCTCGGGTTCACGGGAAACGGGAAACCTCTCAACGTTGAAGTGTCGAGCAACCTGGGCGAGATAGGCTTCAAGGCGGCCGCCCGGCAGGTGCCTCAGAAGCCGATGGATCGGTAGGATGACCAGGCCAGGATCTTCCGCGCTCACCAGCGTCATCATAATGTAGTCATAAGGCCGCCTCTGCTCATGTGCGGGGTCACCCCGTTCTTTGGCCCGCATGAGATCGCGGAAGGCTAGCGCTGTCTCATAGCGATGATGACCGTCCGCAATGAAGATCGGCGTTGACGTAAAAGCAGCCTGGAGCGCCCGAGCCGCCGCACGATCTTGACAGATCCAGACCCGATGCCGGATGCCGTCCCAGTCGCCGAGGTCAATGGCCGGCTTCACCTCTTGCGCAGCCTTGAACAACTGCTCCATCTCATGGGAGCGACCGGGATAGATGCCGAAGATGGGGCTCAGATTCGCATGGCAGACCTGCATCAGGCGAAGTCGATCTTCCTTCGCAGCTGCCATCGTCCGTTCGTGCGGAAAGACCGTGCGGCTACCAAACTCCTCCAAGCGAACCAATCCGATCAGGCCGCATCGCGTCTGCTCTCCCGCGCCCGGCAGCCGGAAGGTCTGTTGGTAGAGGTAGACCGCGGGGGTCCGATCACGAATCAACACCCTCTCGGCTTGCCATTGCCGAAAGTACTCTCCCGCACGGCTGTACCGGTTTCGTGTGGAGTCGTCTCCTTCGAGCGCCTCACCGAGGATCAGGCGGATGACGTTATGATCGTGGCGGGCGTGAAAGGCTCGCTGATCCTCAGGCGAAATGACATCATAGGGAGGTGCGACCACCAGACTCAGGTCCTTCACCAGTTCAGGATTGTACCGTAACCCCCTAAACGGTGCGATCATAGCCATCGTTTTCTCTAGGCCCCGTCTGCCAGGATCGCCGTGTTGCATGCGGCGACAAGGCGATGGTTGACAATGGTCGCATACTGGTGCCGTTCCAACTCGTTGCGGCTCATGGCAAAGAGGTCTGCAGCACCTATGTCTCTTTCACCGAAGCTACACTGTTTCGAGGTACCTAATACACACGCCTGTAGTCTTGTTGCAAAGGCGCGGGTCCTGTCCTCCCCTCCCGATCCCTTCGGGCTCCGGGAACCCAGCCCCATCCGTCCTCACTCCACCCATCCCCCAGTGGGGCCCTTCCGTTGCGGGCGGATGGGG
>JBGPUH010000291.1:0-3586 GCA_041491025.1 Methylomirabilis sp. (SeqCode) | reverse complement strand
CTGGCGGGATCACCGTCGGGATCTATACCACGAATTCGGCCGAGGAGTGTCAGTACATTGTGAATCATTCCGAGTCCCGGTTTCATATCGCCGAGGATGAGGGACAGCTCGAGAAGGCCCTCAGGCTGAGAGGCCGTCTCCCCTCTCTGCAAACAATCATCGTGATCGACACGAAGGGACTCGGAAAGTTCCATGATCCGATGGTGATCAGCTTTGACCAGCTTCTTGCATCGGGCCGGGAATACGACGCAGCTCATCCGGGTCGTTTCGAGCGAGAATTGCAAGAGGGGCAACCGCAAGATATCGCGATCCTGGTCTATACGTCGGGGACGACAGGCCCACCCAAAGGCGCCATGCTTTCACACGACACGATTCTTTTCACTACCACAATGGTGGACGCAGTTGGACCGATCTACGGGAGCGATGAGGTTATCTCGTACCTTCCGCTTTCGCATATTGCCGAGCGGCTACTCACCACCTTCGCGCAGATCCGGTATGGTTATACTGTGAACTTTGCGGAGAACCTGGACACATTCCCACACAACCTGCGGGAGGTGTCCCCGCAGATCTTCTTCGCTCCGCCGCGAGTCTGGGAGAAGTTCTACTCGGTGATCACCCTCCGGATGGAAAGAGCGACATGGTTCAAGCAGCGAGCGTATCGTGCGGCCCTCGCGATCGGCGCGCGGGCGGCCAAGGGTCGCCTCTCCGGCCAGGTGGTGCCCCGCTCGCTGCGATTGCTCAGCGGTCTGGCGGAACTGGCCGTTTTCAGGAAGCTCAAGAAGCATCTCGGGTTGGACCGAGCCCGTTACGTCGCCTCCGGCGCAGCGCCGATCTCTCCTGGGCTCCTGGAGTTCTTCCATGTCGTCGGCGTCCCGGTCAGGGAGATCTATGGCCAGACCGAGAACTGCGGGCCAGCCACCGCTCACTTAGGCGACCGGATCAAGCTGGGGACTGTGGGACAAGCCATCCCGGGCTGCGAGGTCACGTTGGCGGAGGACGGCGAGATTCTGCTGCGCGGACGGAACATCTTCCAGGGCTACTTCAAGGATCCTCTGGCAACCGAAGAGGCCCTCCGGGACGGCTGGCTTCACACTGGCGATGTCGGCCTGATGGACCCGGAAGGATTTCTGAAGCTCACCGACAGGAAGAAGGATCTTATTATCACCGCCGGCGGGAAGAATATCGCGCCCCAGGTGATCGAGAACCAGCTCAAGTCGAGTCCCTTCATCGCTGATGCCGTGGTGACGGGCGATGGCCGGAAGTATCTGACGGCGCTCATCGTCATTGACGAGGAGAACATCGCAAGCTTTGCCCAGGAGCGTCGGCTCCCCTTCACAACCTTCAGCGATCTGTCCAAGAAACCGGAGGTCTACAAGCTGATCGGCAGGGAGGTGGAACGGGTAAACACGACCCTTTCTCAGGTTGAAAGGGTCAAGAGGTTTGTGATCCTGGACAAGCAGCTCGACCCGGAAGACGGCGACGTCGGTCCCACCATGAAAGTGAAGCGAATGGCAATCACCGAGCGGTACAAGGAGTTGATCGAGGCGATGTATGAGTAGGAGAGCTTCGTGTCGAGAGGCGGGACTTCGTCATCGACCGTGCCCCTCACTCCAGGGTTCTCATGTCACGACAATCAGCGCCAGCGCTTCTTCCCGTGGCGCTTCAACCCGCTTGCCGACACCTCGCCAGTGATACCGAGGTAATAGCGTCGCACATTCTCATTCTCCAGGAGGCTCTTGGCCTGGTCGGATAGGACGACCCTGCCCGCCTCAATGACATGCCCCTCGTGAGCGATCTCGAGCGCCATCTTGGCGTTCTGTTCCACCAGAAGGATGGTTGTCCCTTCCTCGTTGATCGTCTTGATGATCTGAAAGATTTCCTTCACGGCCATTGGGGCTAAGCCCAAGGAGGGTTCGTCGAGAAGCATCAACCTCGGTCGGGCCATCAGCGCTCGCCCGATGACCAGCATCTGTTGCTCCCCGCCAGACAGTGTGCCGGCCAGTTGCCCCCGACGTTGCCCGAGGACGGGGAAGTAGTTCATGACCCTGTCGCGATCGCGCTGCAGCCCGTGGACGTCGCGACGGACATACCCTCCCATCAGCAGGTTCTCATCAACCGTCAACTCCTCGAAGATCGGCCGCCCCTCCTGCACATAGGCGATTCCGAGCCGAACGATGGCTTCCGGAGCCAGGCCGTTCAGCGGCGTTCCCATGAATTCGATGGTCCCCTTGCTGGGCTGGCCCTCCAAGAGGCCGCAGATCGTCTTCAGGATCGTGGTCTTTCCGGCGCCGTTTGAACCCAGAAGGGCGACGATCTGCCCCTCCGGAACCTCCAGCGAGAGGCCACTGATTGCGCGAACCGGGCCGTAGAAGGTCTCGATGTTATGAACCTTCAGCATGCGACCTCCTCCAACGATTATTCCTTACTGTCGATGGGGAGCGTGCCGGTACTGGCCTCATCTTTGCCCAGGTAGGCCGCCAGCACCTCTGGATTCGCCTGGATCTCTTCAGGAGGGCCCACAGCGATCGTTTCACCGTTGCTGAGGACCAGGACCGTATCCGAGATCTCCATGACCACGCTCATATCGTGTTCGACCAGGCAGGTTGTGATTCCCAACTCGTCACGGATGTTCTGAATCCAGAGCTTCAGGTCCTGTTTCTCCTCGGCGTTCATCCCGGCCGATGGCTCATCCAGCAAGAGTAGTTCCGGTTCGAGGGCCAGCGCCCGCCCCAGTTCGACCAGCTTGCGCGTGCCGTATGGAAGTGCAGCGACGATCTGGTCACGTGCCGACTGCAGTTCGAGAAAGGCGATGATCCGTTCAACGGGCTCGCGGTGACGAAGCTCTTCGCGGACAGCCGAGGGCGAAGATGCAGCCGCTCCCAAAAGGCCGATCTTCATGTGGCAGTGTCGGCCCAGCAGAAGGTTCTCCAGAGTAGTCATCCGCGAGAACAGCTCGGGGTTCTGAAATGTCCGGGCGATCCCGTGGGCGGCCACCTGGTGAGGCCGGAATGTCAGGAGGTCTTGCCCTTTGAACACGATGCGACCGCGATCGGGACGGTAGAGCCTACTGATGCAGTTGAAGATTGTGGTCTTTCCAGCGCCGTTAGGGCCGATGATGGATGTTATCGTCCCTCGTTCAATAGAAAAGCTGACACCCTTCAGCGCCACCACCCCGCCAAACTGGAGGGAGAGGTCTTCGACTTGTAGCAGTGGCCAACCGTCTTCATTCATGACATCACACTATGGGAAAGGGGGCTCCGATCGGAGCCCCTTCCCCGTGCTGGGCCGCCGCGTGAAGCCTCGTACCGTTCCAACTATGTATGGCGACTCTGCTGTTCCGCGGGGTCGCGACCATTGCCGCCTCGTAAGGGCGACCCGCCGGGTCGCCCTTACCATTCGGCGCATCCCGTTCCAACGCCTTGGCGTGGGGACCCATGCCATACGGGGGCATCCCGTTGGAACGGGACGCATCACGTTTGAACGGCACTCATACACACGACAATTTTACACTTACATCAGGCGGGTGGCCGAGGCGGGGCGCCCCATCCGCCCGCAACGGAAGGGCCCCACTGGGGGATGGGTGGAG
>JBGPUH010000290.1:0-3596 GCA_041491025.1 Methylomirabilis sp. (SeqCode) | reverse complement strand
CTCGCTTCTGATTGGGGCACGTCTGTCACAGAATCCCTTTCCTTAGTTTTCAACTGGTTACTCATTTCGCTCAGATTCGAAGTGGGGCAGTCCTTCCCTCCCTGTCAACCGAGTGCTACGCTCATCTTCCAGTCTTTGCTTGGGTCCTCTACTCAAAAGCCAATTAATTCAATCAGTTAAGCAGGGTTCATCCGCATTGTGCGCCCTGTCCGGTCCTTGGCACCGGCATTGCTCTCTGCAGGTATCCAAAAGAATTGGGGAAGGCGACAATGGAGAATCATCCGATCATCCTGATCGCGACACCGGAACCGTTAACAAGGCAAGAGCTGCTAGGGCGTTTCTCGAAGGAGTATCAGGCCATCGCGGTCGAGCGCGGCAGCGACGCCCTGCTGGCCGTCGCCGAGGAAAACATTGCCCTGGTCATTCTAGATAGCTCAGTGAAGGAGCCCTCCGGTACCAGAACGGTCGAGATCCTTAGGAAGATGCGCCCTCGCCTGCCAGTGATCGTTCTTTCCGCCGATCATTCAGTGGAGGCGGGACGCGATATCCTTCAGCACGGCGTATTCTATTACTTCGTCAAGCCGCTTGACCTTGCGGAGCTGGATCAGATTGTCCGGATCGCCCTCGCGCCCAATAAGCAACTCAGAGGGAGAAAAGATCAAGGTGCTCTCGCAACCAGGCTGGGAGAGGAGACAGGAGAAGAGGTATGAGCGGGGTCCGACGTGCTGCGACTACGGGCTTCCTGGCAGCGGCCTGGCTACTGATATCCGTGTCGGGCGTGCTGGCGCATAGGGTTGGTGTCCGCGGCTCACAGGCGCTCTATGTGGCGAATGAAGGTTCGAATACCGTCTCGGTCATCGATGTCGAGTCGATGAAGGTGACGGCGACCATCCCGGTGGGCGCTGGCCCCCAACATGTCGCAATCAACCCGGACCGGCGTCATGCCTTCGTGACCTGCGGCCGATCTAAAGAGGTCTGGATCCTGGCCCTGCCGAGGCACACTGTTGTTGCCGTCGTGCCCGAAGCCACTGGCCCCGGAGGTCAGACGGTCTTCGGATACGGCGGAACGTATGCCTATGTGACCAATAGCTTGGACAGCCGCGTCACCGTTATCGAGGTCGCCACTGGGAAGAAAGTCGCGCTGATCCCAGTGGGAGAACTCCCCACCAAGATCGACATCTCCCCTGACGGTGGCCATGCCTATGTCCCAAGCGAGCGGTCTAACACTGTCGCCGTGTTGAACCTTTCCTTGAATGTGGTGGCGTCGGAGCTTCCGGCCGGCGTGAGGCCGTATGCCGTTGCGATCTCCACCGACGGGAAATACCTCGTGGTCTCCGGGGCCGGTTCGAACACCATCACGGTCATCGACGTCGGAACCCACAAGGTCTTGCGCCGCATTCCCGTCGGCGATGATCCGCACCACGTCGTTTTCGGTCCCGGAGGAAGTTTCGCCTATGTCCTGAATCGGGCGTCGAATAGCGTGAGCATACTCCAGATGGCGAACCGCCAGGTAATGGCGACGGTCCAGGTGGGGAAGGAGCCGAGCGAGGCCGACATCACACCCTCAGGGAGCTACATCTACGTCACGAACATGGCCTCCAACGACGTGTCGGTCATCTCGACGCGGACCAGCAGCGTGGTGGGGACGATCCCTGCCGGGGCCCATCCGCACGACATCGTGATCTCAGGCGATGGCCGGTACGCCTTTGTGGCCAATACCGGATCGGATGACATCTCGGTCATCAATCTGTTGTCCCAGGAGGCGGTGGCGCGGATCCCGGTCGGCAAGCAGCCGGGGGGGCTCACCCTGTGGTAGGGGATGATGCATGGCACAAGTGTCGGAGATCATGAGCCGAGGTCTGATCACGGTGGACAAGAACGCCTCGCTTCGCAGGGCCAGGCGGGTCCTGGACCAGCATCGGATCCGCCATCTGCTGGTGATGGACGGCAAGCGCCTGGTGGGAATTGTCACCGATCGCGATCTTCGGCGAGCGGCCCCTTCCTCCAAGTCGCCGTTGACGATCAGTGAGCGAGAGGAGTTCATGGATGAGCTGAAGGTCGTGGAAGTGATGTCGCGCAAATTGATCACGGCCTCCCCTGACACCACCGTCCGCGAGGCGGCCAGGGTCATGGTGAGCGAGAAAATCGGCTGTCTTCCGGTGGTGAATGGGAACCAGCTTGTTGGGATCGTGACCGAGACCGACCTCTTGGAAATACTGGTCCGAGAAGAGCAGCCGTGACACGTGTCGTCGTTCCCTCTCCGTGTCTCAAAGCGCCGTGCGCTCGCGTGTGGATCGGGCTGGCGGTGCCGGCCACCTTCACGATGCCTACCCCTCTCTCTACACCCGCCATGGGTTCTTGACAGTCTTTCTGAGCAAAGTGTCCCGGGGTCTCCGACCGGTTCCTGAGGATTCACGCCCCCGAGGTCTCACGGCGTCTGTAGAAGACGACACACACGGCAGTGGCCGCAGGACTGGCGACGCTTATAGGAGTTTGGTTGGGCTGAGATCATGACAGGACGAGATCTCCCTTTATCGCGGGACCGGCCTCGTGTCTCGTGTGGAGGGTTTGAGTGAACTCTGCTCTCCGCTTGGCGTTGGTTCTCCTCATCCTGGGGTTCCTGTTTCCTCCTCCTGCCTTTCCCCACGGCGAGCTTGGCGGAGCCGCGCCATTAGAGACTGGTTTCCTGGGTGAGCGTGCATGGCTGTGCAGCATCCTTATCGCTGGAGTGGGGCCTCGGGCTTGTGATATCATCTTCGCTCAATGAGTTGGTTGGCGGAGTGTGAAGATCAACTCGGGGAGCGGGGTTATCTGGAATCTCGCGGAGGAGGACAGGATGCCGAAGCAAAAGCTGCCAGTGCCTTTCGAACAGTTCGTCAAGCGATTCCCCAAGGCCCACGCCGCGTATGAGCGCCTCGGAGCGGCCTGTCACACCTCGGGCCCGCTCGATGCCAAGACACGGGAGTTGGTCCAGCTTGGGATGGCCATCGGGATCCGGTCGGAGGGGGCCGTTCACTCCCACGTCAAGAAGGCCCTTGGGGCAGGCGCCTCGCCTGCAGAGATCAGGCATGCGGTCTTACTGGGGATCCCGACTCTGGGCTTGCCCACGACGGTCGCCGCATTTACTTGGGTCGGCGATATTCTTGACCGGCAGTCGAGGGTGCGAAGAGAAAAGGGTTAGGGTCTGATCGACCTGTGCGGCGAGCGTAGGCCCGATACTAACCGTGCCCGGTTGTTGAGACATTCCTTTGGAGGCTGTGGCGAGGATGTCCCGATACGACGATCTCAGCTTTTAAAGCTGCTGGGAGTGCTCTGACGAACTTCACTGCCGTGCCCTGTGACAACAATGCCCCAACGAATGCACCCTAGCTTTTTTCACAAAGATCGTTCGATCGATTGATTGCGGACCTCGATAATATAATCAAGTGGTTGCACACCTCCCATGGAAGTTGAATCAATACTGACTGGCTGGCATCCGGCTTGCTCCTGCTGCACACGAAAATGCATTTTCAGGGTGGAGTGTTTTCTGATTCCCTGACCATTGGAGGTACGGTGATGATCCCTGGATGGAAAGAGGAAATCGAGGGAGAGTATCT
>JBGPUH010000289.1:0-3603 GCA_041491025.1 Methylomirabilis sp. (SeqCode) | reverse complement strand
GAGTTCAGCGCTCTCGGGGTCCGGGGAGCCGAGCACGACCACCACATTCTCCTTCCCCCTCTCCTGCACGACCTTGAGTATCGCCTCTTGATGCGCCAGATCCATGGCGCCGGCGGCCGTTCACACGAAGCAGTCGGTGTGGACAAGGACGACGTTGCCGCCGGAGGCGGTGACACAGCTCGCGATGGCGGGGCCTGCCACGCCATCTCGCTCCCCGATGACGATGACCTGCTTTCCGTTAAACACGACAACCCTCCCTTTCAGACTAATGCAAACGTATAGGGTGAGGGGCCTATTGAGCCTCGAGAAGGACGGACATCCCGTCGGATTGGCGCGACATCATCCCGAGGAAGAGACTCCCCTTGGCGACGAGCTGAACCGTCTCGATCTCCTTCGCCATCAGCATCTCCCTGGCATGGCCCAGAAAACAGATAGCCGATGCGAGATGGCCCTGGGTCGGGGCGAAACCCGGCATCCCATGTTTCTGGACGAAGGCATTGATCTCCGACGCGTCGATCTCTCCCCGAAGGGCGGCGAGGGCTGCCAGCGTCCGGTAGTTCCTGAGAGGAACATCCCCGTTTCCCTGGGGGACAGTGATCTCCGGGTTGTGGAGTTCGGTCGCGAAGATCCCCACCTCGGTGATCTTTTTCCCGATTTTCGCAAGCGGCTGGGCGACCAGTGCTTCCAGGATGGCTTGGTTGGAGGAGCCCGCTTTGACCTCGTGGCGGCCAACAGCGTCCAGTCGAATTCGGGGTGACCGCCCATCATCGCGGCCGACCCAGACGGCGATCCCTGCCAGGACGTCTTCCAGGATCGGCATCTGGTGCTTCAGATGCCCGCGAAATTTCATCCCCAGCTTGGGAAGTGACCCGCCCCCGACAACCGCCACGTTCTCGAAGACGCCCGCCGCGACAAGGCTCCCTCCAATGACCAGCGCAGGGATCGGCGCCGCGCAAAAATTCTTGATGTCGGCGCCGCTCGCGTTGCCGCAGCCGGCCATCTCAGCCATCGCTTTCCCAAGGTTGCCACCGCCCCGCTGGTAGCGGTCCCCTACCGCCTCCTCCGAACAGCCAAGGACATACTCCACCGCGTCGGGTGACAGTCCATCCTTCGAAACGAGATGGAGGAGCGCGAGCGCTCCAGTAGCCTTTGCTGCCAGGTTCTCGAGGACGATAGAAGCCGTCAGAGATTCGTCGTCCTCCTGCCCTCCCCGGATGGCACCGATCAGCCGGTTTCCCTCGACAAACATGGGCATCGCACTGGCCGAATTGAGCGCTTCTCGAAGGTTCCGCCTCCCGGCCTCCCGCACCGGATCAAGGGACATACTGTGGAGCATCGGGTGGTCGGCGAGCCGCTTAATTGTCTCCTCCGCGAATTCCGGGTCCAGCGCGAGCAGGCGGAACTCGTCAGCCAACGCGAGGAGACCATACAGCTCTTCCTCGGGCAGGACCTCACCGAAGGGGCCAAAGCGCTCCGCTGCCACTGGATGCGTAAGCCAAGGAGTGGACAGCGCGCGCAGGGCGTTGGGCCGCATCCGGCCGACGAACACCTGGTGGGGAGCGTAGGACAGCGCCTCGTGGTAACTCCGAAGATGAGCGAGGATCGCTGGGAGCAAACCGGCATCGGCGCCGATCTCGCGACTCGGCTTCGAGCCGTATCGGATAAGGCTCGGGGCGTGGGCAAGGATGGCCGACACCCCCTTGATAACCGGCTGAATCATAACTTAGCACCTAGTTTTCAGCATTCAGCTTTCAGCAAGAACATCGGGAATCTGATAGCTCAACGCTGAGAGCTGAAGGCCTCTACTCTTTCGGGTCGGGTGGAAAAACCGTCGGACCGGTTACTGGCGTTTCAAGCGCCTTGAGTGCGGTCATGAGGAGATGCTCGCGCCAGGCTTCTTCCCGTTCCCGAGAAAGCGAGGGGTCGCCTGTCGGATATTGAATCCCACGGGTGGGGACGATGCGATTCGCGCCAACCGTGAGGGCGATCGGGACGATGTTACAGAGGAGCACCGTCGGAATCCCCTCTCGCTCCAGCTCTTTCGCCATCGTTGCGCCGCAACGAGTTCCGGTCCCTCAGGTGGCGGTCAGAATCGCCGCCTTCACCCCGCAGGACCGGATCTCAGCCGCGATCTCTCGCCCGAAGGCCTGCGCGTTCTGAACCGATGTGCCGTTGCCGACCGTCGTGAAATAATAGTCATACAGCCCGGCGATCCCGCCGGCTCCCTGAAGCCGGCGCGCAATATCCAGCGGCACCAATCGATTCGGGTCGGCATTGGCGAAATCGGTTGAGTACCCGCCGTGGACCGACTCGAACTCACCGGGGGCGAATCCTCGAAGACCACCAATGGAATATCGGGCGAAGTGACTTGCCCTTGACGACTCGATCCGGTCGGGGTTGCCGGCCGGGACCAGCCCGCTTTCCGTGACGAGGGCGACAGTGGCCTGGCGAATGTCGGGGACCGGAGGCGCCGGTGTGACCCGGTCGAACTGGGGAAGAGGGATTTCCGAGGTGAACGGGCGCCCAGCGATCTTCGCGAGCACCATGTTCACGGCACGGACGGCTGCCGGGAGGTCGGCTGTGACGTTCTTTCGGATGCCCCGTGGCAGGTAGCCATCGACATCCGGCGAGAGGGCACTGCCGCCGGCCAGTTTGATGCCGAAGGCGAGCAACGGCGGCAGCGCCTCCTTCATCGACGCCGCCGACGACCCACAGGGAACGATGTAGGCGCCGGCCGCGGCTGCCTGCACGCCGGGGTTCTCAGGGTGCATGGCAGCGACCGCCGGGATCGTGAGTTCGTTCAGCGCCATGCGGGCAACCTCGCCGCATGCCAAGCCGTACCGCCCGCTCGCGAACGCGGGACCGGCCAGCATAAGATCTGCCTTGAGCGTAAAGAGAAGGTCGGCCAGGCGCCGGCATGCCTCCTCTGGCTGCTCGGCAAAGTAGGTGTCTCCGCAGATCAGGGTGGCCACGACCTCGCCCTTCCCCTGAAGGAGAGACTGCAGCAGGCGGCCAGGGCCGACTGGGCCGGAGCGAACCTCGGGCTTCAGATCGGCCTTCTCCTCGCCGCCGAGGCCCGCAAAAAACTGATTGATGTAGTGCACGACCCGAAGCATCTCCGCTTCCCTTCCACTGCTCGCCTTACTGTGCCCTCGCTCGAAGTGAACCGATACCGACCGGACTCGACGCACCGAAGATGGGCGCCGTCGGGATCGTGAGCGGGCCCGCGACAGGCCCATCCGCCAGCCTGAGGGATTCGCCGCCGATGACCCGTTCCACTGAAGGCACGGAAACCGGCTCTTCGCAATTGCCCACACTCACCAGGGCATCAGCCTCCGGCGGACTGCCAAGGAGCGCGGGAGTTCGCCCGTCAGGCCCGGCCAACTCGGCCATCAGGAGGACGGCACGAACTCCTCGTCGTTCGCATCGCTCTGCGGTCAGGAACAGATCCGTATCGGCGTTGCCGCCCCCTTCCTTGGTGACAATGGTCCCTTGCCAGTTCAGCAGGCTGGCCAGGTTCGCCGCATATTCGGCGACCAGCTCCTTCCCTTCGAGCGTGACCGGTTCGGGCTTCAGGATAATCCCACCGAAGGCGAGATCGTC
>JBGPUH010000288.1:0-3611 GCA_041491025.1 Methylomirabilis sp. (SeqCode) | reverse complement strand
TATTATGCACAACTGTGGCACGATTTCACTCCAGAAATTCGGGCGGGACTGGAGACGATCTGGGTTCGCACGACCTATGCGGATGGGTCCAATGCCGAGAACCGCCGAATTCAACTGTCCTTCTTCTGGCGTTTTTGAGCCCGTCGAGGTAATGGCAGTTGAAGATCGCAGCAGGGCAGTTTGCCAGGGAATCGAGCGGTAGAAATATCGGGTCTTCGGGGGAGCGAGTTCGTTGTGGTGTCCTATCCTCAAGATAAGGCGGAAAGGCTGGATGCTGACGGATCTATGTTCGCCCGGAGCAGACCGTCGTTGACTAGGCGGTCACGAGTGATTCAGTCGTGCCATTCGTAATGATCGAGTGAAGAGGAATCATCTTGTTGGCAATCTGGGGTCATGTCGATTCGGTTACTACTAAATCGACTGGCACCTCCACCTTGGTTGTGGCGACCACCTCGCCGTTGGGAAGGCGTTACACGGAATTGCTGGTTCGAGAGGATACAGACATACTGAAAGGGTTTCAGCGACTTCAGCTCGATGAAATTCTTCCCGGTGAGTTCGTGCTGGCAACGGCAGGGGAACAGGCCGTCGGTGGTGGACGCAGCGGATTGATATCGTCATTTTTCCCTAACGATATGATCATCATGCAGGGGCGATGCCGACGGAACCCATTCCCATGGCTGGCTATCGGCCGAAGTATCAGAAGATCATCTGGGAACGGGAAATCAATCCGAACCTCACGATTGGGAAGCACTAGATTGACGTATGCCTGTGCATAGGTGTCTATTGTCACCAGTCATGTATTGTGCGGAAGATCGTGGGCAGCGATCGATTGCTCACCATTATGCGGTGCAGGCTCAATGGTAACGATGTGCGCTTGACGATCAAAAAACTGACGACCGACACGATTTAGTGTATAAGGGGTCGGCCCTATACCCGGTTCGGCCTCACCGATCAGGCCCAGAGCCGCATCGTGCTGACACTGATCCTTCGGCAACAGTAACCCAGGTGTGGACAGCATGCTCATGCTCTTATTGCTCCTCCTCGCGAGCTACGCAGCCGGCGTCGTGCTTCCATTCTGTTTCCCGCGAATGCCGCAGATGCAAGGGATGGTGGGCAGTGTCTGCGCCTGTGTAGCCAGCGGCAGCGGCATCGCATTGGGGATTAGCGGGCTCGTTGCTTCTGAGCCGCTGATTTCCTCGGTCGCCTCGACCATTCCCTATCTCGCCTTTGCGGTCCGGCTCGACCCTCTCGCCTCCTTTTTTGTCCTGACCATCTCCCTCGCCGGACTGGCCGCCTCCATCTATGCCATGGGGTATCTCAAGGAGTACCACGGCCGGGTTTCCGTGGCCGCGTTGGCAGCCCTGACGAACGGGTTCCTGCTCTCCATGACGCTCGTGGTCATCGCCGACAACGGATTCTTCTTCCTCATTGCCTGGGAACTGATGTCGCTGGTCTCCTACTTCCTGGTCGTCACGGAGCACGAGAAGGCGGACGTCCGCTACGCCGGGTTCTTCTATCTCATCATGACCCACGTGGGCACGGCCTTTGTGGTCCTGATCTATCTGATCTTATTTCAATCGGCAGGGTCGTTCTCCTTTGAAGCCTTTCGTCATCCGGAGCAGTCCTTACCAGAAGGGATGCGGACCCTGGTCTTTCTCGCCGCATTGATCGGCTTCGGGACGAAAGCCGGGATCGTGCCGTTGCATGTCTGGTTGCCCTACGCCCATCCGGCCGCGCCGTCGCATATCTCGGCCCTCATGTCCGGCGTCATGATCAAGACCGCGATCTATGGGATGATCCGGGTCTATTACGATTTCATGGGTGGCCAGTTCCCCTGGTGGTGGGGCTTTGTGGTGCTGCTCGTCGGGGCCACGTCGGCCTTACTGGGTGTGATGTATGCGCTCATGGAGCACGACCTCAAGCGTCTCCTTGCGTTTCACAGTGTGGAAAACATCGGCATCATTTTGCTGGGTATCGGCGCCGGCATGATCTTTCAAACCTACGGGCTCAAAGAATTTGCTGCCCTGGGGCTTCTCGCCGGGCTCTACCACACGATCAACCACGCCATGTTCAAAGCGCTGCTGTTCTTGGGGGCGGGGTCGCTGCTCTACGCCACCCATACGCGCAACATGGAGGAGTACGGCGGGTTGCTGCGGCGCATGCCCTGGACCGGTTTGTTCTTTCTCATCGGCGCCGTCTCGATCTCGGCGCTCCCTCCGACCAATGGATTCGTGAGCGAATGGCTGGTGTTTCAAACTCTCTTCCTGAGTCTTCAGCTCCCGGCTCTGTTCCTCAAATTGATGCTTCCGATCGCAGCGGCCATCTTGGCCTTGACCGGTGTCTTAGCCCTGGTCTGTTTTGCCAAGGCCTTCGGCATTTCGTTTCTGGCGCTCCCGCGAAGTTCCCACGCGCGCCACGCCGAAGAGGTCCCGATCGCGATGCGGATCGGGATGGGAATCCTGGCCGTCTGTTGCGTCGGACTCGGTCTGGCTCCCATGATTGTGGTGCCGCTCCTTGACCGGATTACCGGGCCACTGACCGGTGTGTCGATCAGCGACAAGGCGTTGGCGCTCGATGGCTGGGCCTTGGCGTCGGTAGACGTGCAGTTCGCCAGTGTCTCCCCTCCCATATTGGCAGCCATGTTGATCGCGTGCGGCCTCCTCGGTCTGTTCTTGGCCTTCGTGTTCGGCGGACGCCTGGTGAAGCGCTATTATAAAACCTGGGGCTGCGGGCTCAATTTGTCGCCGCGGATGGAGTACACAGCCACGGGGTTTTCCCAACCCATCAGGCAAGTCTTCAGAGCCATTTACCAGCCGACGGTCAAGCTTGAGACCGAGTTTCTGGAAGAGTCCCGCTACTTTGCCAAGCGACGGCGATTTGACCTTCTCATCGAGCCGATCTTTGAGAAGTATCTGTACGATCCGGTCGTCAATTTCTTTATGGGAATCGCCGACCGGCTGCGCATTCTTCAGTTCGGCAGCCTGCATCTGTACTTGGCCTATATTTTTGTGGCGCTGGTGGTGCTATTGCTGTTTGTGGTGTAAGGAAAGCGTTTATGGTGTTTGTCTGGTTATCTTGTTTGTTTAGTTTAACCAGAGAAACCAGATGAACCAGATGAACTGAGCGACATAATGCTGCAAGCCATCACGCTCGTCGTTGCGCAGACTATCGTGTTACTGGGTATCTCTCCCTTCCTCGTGGGGCTCATCCGCAAGGTGAAGGCGCGACTCCAGTGCCGGCGAGGCGCCAGCGTTTTCCAGCCCTATGCAGATCTCGGCAAGCTCTTCCGGAAGCAGCCGGTGGTCTCGTCCACCACCTCGTGGATCTTCCCCGCCACGCCCTACATTCTGTTCGCCTCCATACTCGCTGCAGGTCTGCTGGTCCCCACGTTCACCTCCCAGACCCCCATGAACTTTGCAGGGGGCATCATCGTGCTCGTGTACCTCCTGGCGCTGGGAACGTTTTTTCTGATCCTCGCAGGACTCGATGCCGGATCGGCGTTCGGCGGGATGGGCAGCAGCCGGGAATCAATCGTGGCGTCGCTGACAGAGCCGGCCATGATCCTCTCCATTTTTTGCATCGGGATGACCTCGGGCTCCACCAATCTCAGC
>JBGPUH010000287.1:0-3616 GCA_041491025.1 Methylomirabilis sp. (SeqCode) | reverse complement strand
GAGGATCCGGATGACCCCATTGGCCGCCGTGGCCTCGATGAACTGCCCACGCCCCGAGACCTTTTCCCGGTATACGAGCGCGGTCATGATCCCGACCGCGGCCGCGGTGCCGCCGACCTGATCGCACATCCACCAGCCGGACCGGGTAGGCGTCCCGCCGAACGACTTGGGCGCGCCCGTCCCGTGCACGAAGCCGCAGGCGGCCTGCGCGGTCGGGTCCAGGTTGCCCGGCTTGTCCTTCATCGGACCCCACTGGCCGAGCTGCCCCACCCAGCAATAGACCAAGCGGGGATTGATCTGCGAAAGCTGCCGGTAGCCGATTCCTTTGGCATCCCAGTCGCCGGGGGGGGCGTTCTCGATGATCACGTCCGCCTGCACGGCCAGCTTTTTCAGGAGTTCCCGTCCTTCGGCTGTCTCCAGGTTAAGGGTGATCGACTGCTTGCTGCGGGCCTCCGCCAGGAACCGCGCCCCGACGGCTTCGCCGTGGGTGTCCTTGAACATATACTCCTTGCGGCCGAACGGGGTCAGCTTGCGCAGCGGATCCCCGCCGGGCGGCTCCACCATGATCACCTCGGCCCCCTTTTCCGCGAAGAGCGAGGAGCACCAGTGTCCGATGATCATGTTGCTCGTGCAATCCAGAACCCTGATTCGGTCCAAGGCCTCTGGCTTCTTGAAGTTCTCGCTCTGACGTAAGGCCGACTCAAGCCAGAGCGCATACTCCTTCTTCTGGTCGCTCTCCCCCTGATAGACCTCATCGGGAGTGGGGGTCGCGATCGCCGGCCACGGCAGGACTGGAATATTAGGCTTCGTGTGCTCTGCCATGCTCTAACCTCCTGTCTTTCATCGGGTTCAAGCACACAGCTCAAAGACGAACCGTGCACCACGCAAAGCTTCTTTCCTTCCCCTCCACATGCCCAGAAAAAAACGGATTTGACCTGTTAATCACCCCCCTCTCTCGGAGCCGGAAGCCAGCCTTCCGGGCAAAATGGTTTCTCAAACACGGGAAGTTTTCGAGCAAGGAGCGAATTCAAACTTTGTTCTACTCTTCAGCTCGGCACCATCCCGATCTCGTACCCAAGTCGTTCCGAAAGCTTTGCACCCGCCTCTTTGACAAGCGGGGCCAATTCCTTCTCGATTCTCTCAGGGGAGAACCTGGAAACAGGTCCGGACAGGCCGATGCTGGCCACTACCTTGTGAGAATAGTCTTTGACAGGAGCCGCAATGCACGCCACCCCCATCTCGAATTCTTCATTATCAACGGCGTAACCAAGTTTCGCGACCCCCAGGAGATGTTTCCGAAACGCCTGGGGGTCGGTGATCGTATTCTCGGTCATTTTTCGCAGCGGTTGGTCTTTGAAGATAAACTCCAAGCGGTCAACCGACTCAAAGGCCAATTGGGCTTTTCCCGCGGCGGTGCAGTGAACCGGGAGTCGCCGTCCCAGGCGGGGTGCGATCCGGACGGTCTGACTGGTCTCCTGCATTAAAACGTAAATCACTTCAGATCCGTCGTGAACGGCAAGATAGGCGGTCTCGTCGCACCGGGCGACCAACTCGTCGAGGATCGGCCTGGCCTGGCGTCGAAGCCCGAGGTGGTGAAGGAAAACATTTGCGAGCTCGAATGTCTTGATTCCAAGTCGATAATTCCCTGTCTTTTTGTCCTGCTCGATATACCCTCGGACTTCAAGAGTGGCCAGAAGTCGGAAGACATTGTTTTTGTGCAGGTTCAGCTTGTGAGCGATTTCTGTGACGCCTAGCTCCTCTTCGTGATAATCGAATGATTCCAGGATATCAAGCGCTCGATCAACTGATTGGACGATATAGTCACTCTTTTCCTTCTTTCGATGCTCCATGGAGGCCTCGCAATCCCTCCGTCAATAGAGCCAATAGGGATGAAGCCAATCCCCGCTCGCGTATCGCTCACGCTACCTCTTCCTGGAATGACCTCGGATTGGCTCAAACGGAGGGATACAGCGAAGGGATTATAAAATGACGTTCTATTTTTGTCAAGGAAAAAATTAAACGGGGTTACGGAAAATGGCAGGTTAGGCCGACGAACTCCTCTACATTTCTCCTGAATTAGCCCTGAGGCCTTTCGCCGAATATGGCCGTACCGATCCGAACCATTGTCGCCCCCTCTTCGATGGCCACCTCGAAGTCATGGCTCATCCCCATCGAGAGGTGACGGAGATGGTGCTCATGATGGGCATCGGCCGCTTGGTCTCGCAATTCGCGGAGTCTGCGGAAGAAGGGACGGATCTCCTGAGGATTCTCACGAAACGGGGGGATCACCATCAGGCCTTCGACGGCCAAATGGGCGAACGGTTGGCAGGCCTGCAGCAGCGGCAGAAGTTCATTCTCGAGGATGCCAGACTTCCCCGGCTCCCCTCCCAGGTTGACCTCAACCAGAACCCGCACCCGCTTTCCGAGGGATGCCCCATGGCGGTCAAGGGAGGCGGCCAGCTTTACGGAGTCGAGAGAATGGATCAGGTCGAACAGCTCGATGGCGAGCTTGCTTTTGTTCGTCTGTAGGTGACCGATCAAGTGCCATTTGGTAGGGACCGAACTCAGGAGGGCGATTTTCTCTCTGGCTTCTTGGACGCGACTCTCCCCAAGCAACCTGACCCCGGCCTCAACCGCCTCTCGAATGACGGGAACCGGCACCGTTTTCGTGACGACCACCAGTTCCACTTCGTCAGGGTTTCGACCGACACGACCAGCCGCCTCGGTGATCCGCCTCCTGACTTGATCGATCCGCTCGCTGATCCCTACTCCCACGCTTGTCGGCGCTCCTTTCCCCAGCCTAACAAAGGGATCTCCGAGCGTCAACATGAGGCGAGAGGATGGATCAAGGCCGGTTCAGAAGAACCGCCAGGGGTCTTCGTCCGACGCGGGCGATCCTAACCTACCTTAGCCTTGGGCGCTAGGCTCCGGAATCCTGACCTCTGCATGCTCTGAGCTCCGCGATCCCATCAAAGCGCAATATTCGCCGACAGCTCGGACAGACATTCTCCGCTCCGCTAATCGGCGCCAGGCAGTGCGGACACGTAGCGCTCGATGTACCTGGAAGCAGAAGCCAACGCATGAGTCTGCTCAATCGTCTCGCTTTACCCATCGTCCCTCCCGAATGCGTCAAGGTTCCAACGTCCTCACTCATCCCTAATGCCGTTCCAACTTGTTGCGGCTAATCCCTGACAGGGGCCCTGCCAGGCGGTTGTTCAACTATCGCTTTCCCTAGTCTCACCATTTTGGCGTCAATAGTTGGAACGGCACTAATCGGCCTGCCGCCGCAAGAAGGTCGGGATATCCAGCTCGTCCTCGTTCAGGTCGCGGGAGGTGAGCTGCTCAAGATCACGGAGCCTGAGCTGATCATCCGACGGCTCATTCCCGCCTACGCCACGCTTCCTGAGAAAGCCTCCGCGCTCCGCCGCCTTTGCGGCGTACGCCTTCATTTCGACCATGTTTGAGGACTCCCCCTCTCCGACGGAGGCGACTCCATCAAACCCGGTGGCGATCACCGTCACGCGGACCTCATCGTTCAGTGACTCCTCGATCACCGCTCCGAAGATGATGTTGGCATTCGGGTGGGCCGACTTGCAGATAGCTGAGCTGGCCTCGT
>JBGPUH010000286.1:0-3623 GCA_041491025.1 Methylomirabilis sp. (SeqCode) | reverse complement strand
GATCCTCTCGCTGCTGAGCGAACGCGCCGAATTGGTCGTCGAGGTAGGGAAGGAAAAGGCGAAGGCGAAGATGGATCTCCACGTCCCACAGCGCGAGGAGGAGATCTTCAGCCGTCTGATTCGGGAGCACAAGGGCCCCTTCCCGCGCCACGCCATCAGGCCCGTGTTCCGTGAGATCATCTCCGCGTGTCGCTCCCTGGAAGGTCCCCTGACCTTGGCCTACCTCGGCCCGGAGGGAACGTTCACCCATCTGGCCTGCATGCGCCGGTTTGGGGTGTCCGCCCATTTCGTCCCGGTCCACACCATTGGAGACGTCTTCGCCGAGGTGGAGAAAGGGAATGTCGAGTACGGGGTGGTGCCGATCGAGAACTCCAGTGAAGGCGTGGTCAGCCACACCCTGGATATGTTCGTCGAATCAGACCTGAAGATCTGCGGCGAGATCCTCTTAGAGGTGTCACACAGTCTGTTGTCCAAATCGGGCGATCTGAGGAAGGTGAAAAAGATCTACTCGCACCCGCACGCGTTCGCCCAGTCGCGGAAGTGGCTCGAGGTGAATCTCCCTCGCGTCCCGCTCTTTGAGGCGTCGAGCACTGCGGCCGCGGCTCAGTTGGCCGCCAAGAAACCGGCTGCGGCGGCCATCGCGAGCGAGCTGGCGGCCAGCCTCTACAACCTTAAAGTGATTTCTAGGAAAATTGAGGATACTCCTCACAATTTCACGAGGTTTTTGATTATAGGTCACAAGCCGTCAGCGCCCACGAACCGCGACAAGACATCGCTGATGTTCTCGATCAAGGATCGGGTTGGGGCGCTGTATCGAATCCTTGAGCCGTTTGCGAAGTATCAGATCAACCTGACCAAGATCGAGTCGCGCCCATCCAAGACCAAGGCCTGGGAGTATATCTTCTACCTGGACATCGAGGGCAACGTCGCCGACGAACCGGTCAAGGCGGCCTTATCCCTCCTTCAGGAGGAGTGCCTTTTCCTGAAGGTTCTGGGCTCATACCCCCGCGGCAACTCAATCGAGGTCTAGGAAGACCGTGAGCGCAATGGCAAAGTCGCTGGAAGAATTAGCCTCGCCATTTCTCAAGGGGCTCATTCCTTATTCGCCGGGCAAGCCGGTGGAGGAGGTGGAGCGGGAACTGGGAATCAAGGGAGCGATCAAGCTGGCCTCCAACGAGAACCCGCTGGGCCCGTCACCGCTGGCATTGCGTGCCCTGCGGGAGGCGCTTCCGGAATGCCACCGGTATCCCGATGGCGGCGGGTATTACCTGAAGCGAGGGCTGGCCGACCGCCTCGGGGTGACGCCGGATCACCTGATTCTCGGCAACGGCTGTAACGAGGTCCTGGAGTTGATGGCCCGTTGCTTTCTCCTGCCGGGAGATGAGGTGGTCATCGCGGACCCGGCATTTGTGATTTACGGGATGCTGGCCCATCTCCAGGGGTGCAACAAGATTCTCGTGCCCTTGAAGGACTGGACCCACGACCTTGAATCGATGGCAACGGCTGTGACTCCGAAGACCAAGATGGTCTTCGTCGGGAATCCGAACAATCCCACCGGCACGGCCGCCAGCCCCGAGGCGATCGCGAGCTTTATGAACACCATTCCGGAGGACGTTCTCGTCGTCATCGACGAGGCCTACATCGAGTACGTCCCGCCCGAGTTGGTCCCGGACTCCTTATCCTACGTTCGACAGGGGCGCCGGGCTATCGTCCTGCGGACCTTTTCTAAGATCTACGGCTTGGCAGGGCTGAGGATCGGCTATGGGATCGCCCCTCCCTCGATGATTGAACTGCTGAACCGAGCCCGGGCACCCTTTAACGTGAACGCCCTGGCACAGCGGGCAGCGCTGGCGGCGCTCGATGACCAGCAGCACATCACCAGCAGCCGAAGGGTCAACGAGCTAGGGAAGGCCTACCTTTCCGCCGAACTGGAACGCCTGGGGCTTCACTCTCCACCCTCTGCCGCCAATTTCCTTCTGGTCGATCTGAAGCGTGATGGGCGAGCAGTAGCGGAGGCATTGCTCCGAATGGGTGTCATTGTTCGGCCGTTGGGGGGTCGGTATCTCCTCACCCACATCCGCGTCACCATCGGGACCCCTCCGGAGAACGAGCGGTTCATCCAGGCGCTGAAGGCGGTGCTCCAATGAGAAGGTCCGTAAAGGGTTTAGGGCCTAGGGTTCAGGGTGGAGAGAACGCCCCTGCCTAATTCCTAAACCCTCAACCCTCTACCCTAAACCCTAATCTGGGGAGCAAGGGGTATTCGATGATCATCGTTTTGAAGCCACACGCGACCGAGGCGGAGATTGCACAGGTCATCAAAAAGATCGAAAGTTTCGGCCTAGCTGCCCATGTCTCGAAAGGGACCGAACGGACTATCATTGGCGCCATCGGCGACGAGCGGATCCTCCAGGAGAGACCGCTGGAGGCATTCCCCTTTGTGGAGAAGGTCCTGCCGATATTGAAGCCGTACAAGCTGGCGAGCCGCGAGTTCAGGCCCGAGGGATCCGTCGTCAGTGTGGGCGGGGTTCTGGTTGGCGGTCAGCAGGTGGTGGTGATGGCCGGGCCGTGCGCGGTCGAGGGGCGCGAGATGCTGCTGGAAACCGCCAGGTTCGTCAAGGCCGCCGGGGGGCACATTCTGCGGGGAGGGGCCTATAAGCCTCGGACCTCGCCCTACGCCTTTCAGGGACTTGGTGAGGAAGGGCTGAAGTATCTGGCGGAGGCGAGGCAGGAGACGGGGCTGCCGATTGTGACTGAATTGATGGACGCGCGAGAAGCTCCGGTGGTCTATGAATGCGCCGACCTGATCCAGATCGGGGCGAGGAATATGCAGAACTTCAAACTCCTCAAAGAGGTGGGTTGCCGCAGAAAGCCGGTCCTCTTGAAGCGAGGGATGAGTTCCACGGTGAAGGAGCTGTTGTTGGCTGCTGAGTATATCATGTCTGAGGGGAATTACGACGTCATCCTGTGCGAGCGCGGTATCAGGACCTTTGAGGACGCCACCCGGAACACCTTGGATCTGTCTGCCGTCCCTCTGATCAAGTCCCTCTCCCACCTGCCGGTGGTTGTCGATCCAAGCCACGGCACGGGGAAGCGGGACCTCGTCTCCCCGATGGCCTTAGCCGCCGTGGCTGCCGGGGCCGATGGGATCATGGTGGAGGTTCATCCCCGTCCCGAAGAAGCCCTTTCCGATGGCCCGCAAGCCCTCCTCCCGACCACATTCGCCACACTGATGGACGATCTGAGCAGAGTGGCCAGGGCCGTGGGGCGAACCCTGTGACTCCTCGGCCCGGGCCAGGGCCGAGTGGGGCTGCCGTGCCAGCTTCTTCCCCTCTCTTTCAACGTCTCGCTATTATTGGCCTCGGCCTGATCGGCGGAAGCGTGGGGCTCGCGTGCCGCGCTCGCGGCCTGGCAAGGGAGGTCAGGGGTGCCGACCTTGATCCGGACCATTGCGCCCACGCCATCGAATTGGGCGTCGTGGATCTGGCCTTTCCGGACGTAGGTGCCGCTGTCGAGGGTGCTGACATGGTCGTCCTCGCCGTCCCGGTTGGTGCAATTCCCTCCACCATCGAGAAGATCGTCCCGCACTTGGCTCCGGGCGCAGTGGTGACCGACGTCGGGAGCGT
>JBGPUH010000285.1:0-3626 GCA_041491025.1 Methylomirabilis sp. (SeqCode) | reverse complement strand
GATACTCGATTGAATGTCGAGGGCAGCAAGGGCAGCGCGGTATGCCTGGTCAGGCTGCAAAGCCGGAGCCCCGAAGATCGCCATGAGCGCATCACCGAGAAACTTATTGATAAACCCGCCGTTGCGAATGATGGCCTCCGTTGCCAACCCGAAAAACTGGTTCAGCATTTCGATAACGACAGCAGGGGCTGTGTGCTCCGCATAGTGAGTGTATCCCCTAATGTCCACGAATAGGATCGTCACCTCGTGGCGTGTTGCCTCGAGCCAGGGCCCGGCCGCGCTTTGAAAGATCATTTCGGCGATCTCCGGACTCACATACCGCCCGAAGGAGTCTTGAAGAATTTCCTTCTTCCGTAGCCCCTCGGCCATGTCGTTGAAGGCAACACCCAGATCGGTTAACTCATCCCGTCCCTGGCCCACGCTGAGGGGCGGCAATCGATGTTCGAAGTTTCCCTGTCCCAGCACCTTGGTCCCCTCCACCAGCAGACGGATTGGACGTGAGAAGATGTTACTGGTGTAGAGCGAGGTACCGATTCCCAGCCCGATGATGCCGGTCATCAGGGCAAAGATAAACAGGCGGGCCTCGCGGAGGCTTCGCCGCATACTTGCCTCGCTCACCACGAGCTGAGCTCGACCAAGCTCCTTTTGTTGGAACCGGATCGGGGCAACGAACTCCAGGAGTGTCGCCTTCTCACCGGTAGCTGGTGCCAAGAGAGTCTGGCCGATTTGGCGAAGATCGTTATGAGCCAGGACGATCTGCCGAGGATCCACGATTGCGGCGTAGGCTACATCCTTGTTGTTTTTCGCCTCCTCCACGAGCAAGTTCAGGGCCAGCTCGTCCCGCTCCAACAGAACGGTGGAGGCGTTCTCGGCCAGGTGCTGGACAAGGGCTTGCCCTCTAGTCGTCAGTTCCTCTCGAAAGAGCCGCGCCTGCCGCCCAAGGACCACATAGGCGATCACCGCTGTGGTTAGGCAGATGACCAGGGTGATCAGAACGGCCATCTTGACGAGCAGGGGGATCCGCTTATTCTGAAGGGATTGGATTTGAGACACCTCAACCTTCCCGTCGGTCCCGTTTACTCTCTTGCCGCCTTGAGATACCGTCAGACAGCTTGGATTCCAATCATCGGGCGAGACTCTTATGTCTTATCGTGTTTGCCTGCGGAGTTCGGCAGGTTCCCACAACCCAGCACTGTTTCAGACCCAGTCTTCGTCCCTGCACTTTTCAAGGAGAAAACACTCTAGCCCATATCATACGGGCCTTGGTCAAGTCAAGTGGTTTCGCTGCTCGCCGATCTGTTCGTCAAGGGATAGTCGCTTGCCTCAGGAGCGCCCCAGCACGCGAAAGGCGCATCCTCCATGCTTTCTCAGCGCCTCCTCCTGTCATGAAGGGCCAGTCGGGCTTCAGAAAGCACGCACTAAAGAAAGGCGAAAAAGCGGTCCAGATAGTGCCGAGAGGTGAGCTTCGGGAGCCCGATGCGGTCGCTCCTTTCCCGCCTCGCCTCATGAACGGGGATTACCTCTAGCGTAGTCGCGCGGATAGCTCGCGAGCCGCCGCGAGCGTGACGCCACTCCTGGAGGAAGAGCCTGGTAACGCGGTGTGGAGAATCGGGAAGAGCGGCAAGATGGGCTAAGAGGGGGACCTCCGGGGGGTAGCGGAGGTCCCCCTCCTTAACCCTGTGGACGCGACGAGCGTGTTGGGGAAACGGTCGCCGGTTGAGCGGCCCTGCGATCACCACGTTGTCGAAGACAACTGATCGCAGCAACTGCTACCAACGACCAGGGGAAAAGCATGAGTACCACAATAGCTGTCGGGTACACTCTAACCTCGGCGACCAAGTCAAGTACATCTTCGATTACTCGACAGACGCAATACGCGAGTATTCTTGAGCAACTGGCGTGCCAGAACGGTGAGCAACCTCCTCACCTCCTCTCCCGCAGAGGAATGTGACATAACCTTTTATTTATATTGGCATGAGGAGGAAGTGGAGAATGGGGAACGGGCAGGCCTTCATACAGGAATGACCTAGATAGTACCTAAACGAGTACAATTAAGGATCAAAAGAGGTACGGAAAAAACAAGCCCCCGTCGCTCCCAAGAGACCATCTTTCTCGCTAGCGGATGCCGGGCTTGACTGCAAGCAACCGAATGAGCTTGGCCAAATAGGTACGCTGAAGCCCTAGGAGTTCTGCTGCCCTCGTTTGATTGCCCTGCGATTGCTTGAGTGCGTCCTGAATCATCCAACGCTTGAACTCCTTGACAGCCTCGTGGAACCTCTTGCCGCCGAATGTTTCGCGGCGAGAACTCGAGGTGATCTGGGGCGGCAGGTCTTCCAGGCCAATCTGTTCCCCGGTGCTTAAGACCATAGCCCGCTCGATGACGTTCTCCAGCTCGCGCACGTTTCCCGGCCAGTGATAGGCGATCAGGCCGTCCAGCGCCTCCGGGGTGAGTCGCTTCAAAGGTTTCTTCAACTCGCCCGCGTACTTTCGCAGGAAGTGATCGACCAATACTGGGAGATCCTCTTTTCGCTCCCTTAGCGGCGGCAGCGTGATACTGACGACATTCAGCCGATAGTAGAGATCTTCCCGGAAGCGCCCCTCCCTCACAGCTTGCTCCAGGTCGCTGTTGGTGGCGGCGATAACTCGGATGTCGGCCTTGATCGAACGGGTTCCCCCTACCCGTTCGAACTCATGGTCCTGAAGAACCCGGAGCAGTTTCGTTTGTATGTTCGCCGGGACTTCCCCGATCTCATCGAGAAAGACGGTGCCGCGATCGGCGACCTCGAACTTCCCTCTCTTTAACTGATGCGCACCTGTGAAGGCCCCTTTCTCGTGGCCGAATAGCTCGCTTTCCAGTAGCTGGTCAGGGATCGCCACGCAGTTGACGACTGTGAACGGATAGCTTGCACGGAGACTCCATTGGTGAATTCTTCTCGCAAGGACTTCTTTCCCCGTCCCGCTTTCCCCTAACAACAGGATCGTTGAATTGCTGCCTGCGGCGCGGTGCGCGACCTGCAGGAGGTTTCTCATGGATGGATTGTCTGTGACGATTTCGACGTGGCGACCCTCGATTTCTGTCTGCAGGAAGCGGTTTTGCGCCTGCAGGGATTCTCGCTCGATCGCCTTGTCAAGGACGATCTCCAGATGCTTCGGGTCGAGGGGTTTGGTGATGAAGTCGTAGGCTCCTTGCTTCATGGCCTCCACGGCGGTCTCAATGGTCGCATGTGCCGTGACGACGATCACGGTCGCTTCCAGTCCCTCCCGCTTCAATGACCTGAGGACGTCGATTCCAGACATCTTCGGCATCTGCAGGTCGAGAAGGACAACGGAAGGGGTCTCCCGGCGGATTTGCTCCAGGGCCTCGGAGCCGCTGGACGCGACAATAGGGAGGATATTCATCATCCGTAATCGGCTCTGCAGGATCTTCCTAGCCGACGGATCATCGTCAACGATGAGAACTTTTGCTCGATACTCCGCCATCTCCGCTCACGTACACTGCGCCTCGGGCACGACGTCCCCTACGGCTATCAATGCTCTGCTCGGCAGCGACTGTCTCCAGAGCGATCAGTAAGATCCTAGCGGGAGATCAACCCATCTGGCAAGTCTCATCTGTCGTATAGAGACCT
>JBGPUH010000284.1:0-3648 GCA_041491025.1 Methylomirabilis sp. (SeqCode) | reverse complement strand
GAAGCGGGATAGACGACCTGAAATCGGACAGGCATCGCGATCGCTGGATGGAACACGGCCTCTTTGAAGTTTTGTGTCGTGCACTGGAAGCCGTTAGAGCCATTGACATCCAACTTCACGTAGACGGCCCACAAGGAAGGATTCGTGGTTTCATTGGTCCCGACATGGACCGACACCGTTTTCATCTGACCACCCCCGCTGACAGCGGCCGTGTTGAGACAGCAGGCATTCACGTAAAAATCGACAGCGAATGCCGGGAGCGGGGCGGACAGCACAAGGCCGACGCATGCCAACAACAGATTGAGCTTCCAGAAACTGGGTATGGCTATTCTCCTCTCGTAAGGTCTTGGTGTGGCGTTTGAACGGGGTGTGCCGTGGTTCATGTATATCTGGTTCATTGGCTGCTCCTTTTTTGGGTTAATGGGTTGCGTCCGGCTTACTGCTCTCAGTTATTGGTCGAAACGGCGCGCGATTTATTCATTTCGCCCACGAAACAGCGGGACACCCCCTCTCCTGCCTTCTCACACCTCACCTTTGTTCCCTCCCGTACGCGGTCCACCAGGCGAATAAGTCCATAGAATCTGTGGGGAGCCAAGGCCCCGATTTTCGACCGGGCATTCCCCAGACCCACCCTTTCCCAGGGAAAGTTACACGGACCTTCAGGTCTCTTACATGCGCTCTGCCTATTGTTTATCTGGGGGCACGGTGCTTGGGCCGGGTTGTGTCGGATCTACACAGTTGCCATAATCAGCGCAAAAGTCGTTCAGATCGTCCCAAAATGATCCTGAAAATGTCAAGCCCGGTTTAGGCTTACCGCCAGGACATAGCTCAGGCGAAATAGAACAGTCTATTTGGGGCGGCTCTGTCGGTTGTCCTGGTTTTCTGCGCGGCCACACCGGCGTGCAACTACCCTGCGGCAAGCCTTGAACGGACAACCCAGTGCGCCTATTGAAATTCACTGGGAGGCCGATCCTCAGAGTGTTAATGAGTCTCCGGTCTCTCACGATAAACCGGAACGTCAGACCGGTGGCAGCCTCGCGTGCAGTCACAACGCCTCTGCTGGCATCGATGGCGGCGATGTAAGCGGGCGCGGCAGCATCAGCCACCGGGGTCAGGGCCACAGCGACCAGGGCTAGGGCGCTGAGCAGCGCGAGGCACGGCGCGGGGTCCAGCGTTCTCGCCAGGAGCGGCTGGGCGACCAGGGTGTCCCAAGGTGTATTAATGTTTCGTTCATGAGATCCTCCTTGCTGGGTTGAAGGGCTGCATACGGCTTGCTACGCTCAGTCATTAGACGGGAGACCCTAGGTTTATTCATGCGCTGGCCCGGAAGGTGCTGGTGGGCCGGTGACCGGACGCGGTCCAGGATGGGCTGGCCTTCGACCTCGCCCTTTTTCACGGGGTTCTGGTTCTGGTCGGTCACCTCTGGCACCTTCTTCGAGACGTAGTTGTAGGCCTCATCGACGGTGATGATGCCGTCCCCATGCAGATCGGCCTTCCCCCGCCGGTCTTCATACACCGTTAGGCATTCTCGGAGTGTGAGAACTCGGCCTTTTCGTTACGCAGCCTTGCCCGCCGTGTGGCGCTCTGCTCGGTTTCCGTCAGCAGAATGAGCTGGCGTGCTTGATCCAGCCAGGTGAGGCGTTCCAAGATGGTCAATTCGGCGTACTGAGCAAGCTGTTCCTCGCTGACATAGTAAGCGCAGCCCACCGGCGCGACTTGGCTCATGCAGCCATCAGTCTTCGGGATCATCGAGAAACTTCCGCAAGTGCTCGACATCCGCCAAATCCTGGGGCCTGCCGACCGCGAGTTTCATGGCAATAAGATCCCCTATGGAGGCAAGGTTGATGGGGACCTCCCCGATCTTGCGAACAACCCGTCGCTCCCACGCCGCATCAAAGTCCCAAACCGTCTCCAGGAGCAGATCCACCGTCGGGTCCGACGCCACCGGGGAACGCAGCGATAAGGCGAGCATGTTTTTTTCACTTCGCAACCGTTCTCGCTCCCTGGGATCCGCAAGTTGCTGTACCGTCACAGGTTGGATCGGCACTAGCGACAGCTCCCGGCACATCTCGTCTAGCTCGCCGATGCCCTCCTGAGTGAATTTTATCGCCAGATCCACATCCATTGTCATCCTCGGGATACCGTGTAGATTGACGGCCACACCACCCACCAAGAGATAGGGAATCTTGCGGGCGGCCAAGGATCTGAACAGATCTAGGTACAGCAAATGGCGCCTCTCCAGATTCTACTCAATTCAACAACCTTTCTTCATGACTTGATATGAGGGGGCGGACGATTCCGTCACTGGACGCGGCCCAGGATGAGCTGACCCTCGACCTCGCCCTTTTTCACCGGGTTCTGGTTCTGGCCGGTCGCCTCCGGGACCTTCTTGGAGACGTAGTTGTATGCCTCATCGACGGTGATGATGCCGTCCCCGTCCAGATCAGCCTTCCCCCGCAGGCCCTCCAGGAGGTAGTAGGTAAAGACCCCGTGACCGAGGTCTTCGCGCTCCTCGCTTACCTCACTTGCCCGGCTGGCGGTGAGGACCACCCGGCCCTTGCCTTTGGAGAGGCGGGCCAGGAAGGCGTCGGAGACGACAGCCCGGCGGGACGCGGTCGCGAAGGTCCGCCCGGCGGTGGCCCCGCTGTAGCAGGAGTCGGTGATGAAGATGACCCGGTCTGAGGCGAGGCGCTGGAAGATGGTTTCCACCTCGCGCATCGGCAGGGCCGTCGTGTAGAGGTCATTCGGATCGGCGTCGTAGGGGACGAGGTACTTCTCCATCCCGTCCTCGTCGGGGCTGGTGGCGTCCGTCTCGGGCGCGCCGTGGCCCGCGTAGTAGATGATCACCGTGTCCTTTTGGGCTGCCCTCCGCTTCAGCTCGGTCCCGAGGCTCCGCTTGAGGTTGAACAGGGTTGCCTGTTCGTTCGTCAGAAGGGTGATCTGCTCCTTCGGCACGCCGACCTGGTTCAGCAGATAGTCGTAGAAGGCCAGGGCGTCTTTGTCCGCATACTTGAGCGGCCGGACGGTCTTGTACTTGGAGATTCCGATGATGACACCCCAGATCTTGCCGCGATCCACCACCCGGGTCACAGTCACCGTCCGAGACGTGGAGACGTTGTCCTGATCGTATGCGGTCACGACGATCTCGTTCTTGCCCTCCCGAAGCGGAAGTCGCTCGGCGAAATCCATGCTTGCGGTCTTCTCCCCTCCCGTCGCTCTGATCGCGATCCCACGTTCCTCGCGCGTTGCCACGAGCTGTCCGTTCACCCGGACCTCCACCCGCGCGATCCCCTTCTCGCTGGCCGCTGCTCCGACCAGTTGTATTCGATCAGCGAGAACCTCTTGACCCTCCGCCGCCGACGCCAGGGCGATGACCGGCGGGGCGTTCTGGAACAGCTTGACCACCGCAGGTCCGCGAACCGTAGGGATGGGGATCTCGCCCTTGGCCGTCACGGACGCCTCTGCGACGTCGCGCTTGGCGATCCACCCGATCTCCTTTTCGGAGAGCTGCACCCGATACCAGTTCCCCAACTCGCCTGTCACGGCGAGCGCCTGATCCTTGGAAGCCGAGGCAATGACCGACGTCTCGGGGCCGGCGCCGCTGTGGATCTTGGCCGAGGCTTCTTTCACCGCAACGAGCTTATTGGT
>JBGPUH010000283.1:0-3655 GCA_041491025.1 Methylomirabilis sp. (SeqCode) | reverse complement strand
CTGAAGTTTCACGAGGCGCGAGTCTCACAGATCTTCTTCGACCTCATCGGTGGCGTCCGGATGAGCACGCTGATCCACAGGATCGGCGCGGTGGGCCTCATTGGGGTCGGTGCCTATCATCTCCTCTACCTTATTGTCTCCCGGGAGGGGCGGCGGAACTTCTGGGCGCTGTTGCCGCGCCCCAAGGATGCTACCGACCTCCTCCAGATGCTCCGTTATTTCCTGGGCCGTACTAACCAGAAGCCGCGCTTCGGCCGCTTCAGCTATGTGGAGAAGTTCGACTACTGGGCGGTGTATTGGGGCATGGTGATCATGATCGGCTCTGGCCTGTTGCTGTGGTTCCTGGAGACGTCCCTGCAGTTCCTGCCCAAGTTCGCCGCCGACATTGCCCGCGAGGCCCACAGCGACGAGGGGTTGCTGGCCACCCTTGCCATCATCATCTGGCACCTCTACAATGTCCACCTGAACCCCGAGCACTTCCCCATGAACTGGACCTTCTGGACCGGGATGATCAGTGAGGAAGAGATGCGCCGGCACCACCCGCTGGAGTATGAGGAGCTGATGGCATCACGGGCGGCCCGCTCGCCCGCCGTCGCGGGTCTTGCGGCGGCCGGGCGATTGACGGCCGATCCGCCCGTACACATATCGGAAGACGATCTGATGCGCCGGACGCCAGGAGAGAAGTCGCTCTGAGCCCTGGGTCAGAATGACGTGACCTTCAGAGGAGCAGATGGGGGCATTCCTTCGAGATCTGTGGGAGTTGTTGCGGAAACATGTGAGGGTCCTGGTCGCCCTGGGGGTGGTCCTCGTGGCCCTGCTGCTGGCCCTGAATTTCGCCGTCTCCAAGGCGGCGGAGCACTCCGCCATTTGTGCCAGTTGCCACTATATGGCCCCCTATGTGGAGCAGTGGAAGACCTCGAAGCACGCCGCCGTGGCCTGCGTGCGCTGCCACCCGTACGGGTCCCTGGCGGTGGCCAGTTCGACGCTCCGCTACCTGAGCGGGGCCTACAATCCCCGACCCCGGGCCGAGGTGAATGACCGAAGCTGCCTGGCGAGCGGGTGCCACGAGCAGCGCCTCCTCAAGGCCCAGGAGACCTTTCGGGGCGGGATCAGGTTCGATCACCAGATTCACCTGAAGAAATTGCCCCGAGGTATCCAGCTCCAGTGCACGAGCTGTCACAACCAGATCGTGCAGAAGGGGCACGTGACGGTGACCGAGCAGGTTTGCTACACCTGCCACTTCAAGGGCGCCGCCCCAGGCGAGGCGTTCACCGGGTGCGAGACCTGCCATGGGAGCCCGAAGAAGATCGTGGAGCACGCCGGCTTTTCCTTCAACCACCAGTCCTACCTGAAAATAGGGGTTGACTGCAATCAGTGTCACGTCAAGGTGGTGACCGGCGATGCGGGGGTCAGCAAAGAGCGTTGTGCCGCCTGCCACATCGGCCGCGAGGAGCGGATCAAGGATGTCGAGTTCCTCCACGACAAACATATCGCCCGGCATAAGGTGGACTGCCAGGAGTGCCATGCGCCCATTCGCCACGGCAAGATTCAATTGGTGGAGCCTCTGGAGGTAGGGTGCGAGAGCTGCCATATCCGTCAGCACAGCCTGAAGAAGGTGATGTACATCGGGACCGGCGCGAAGCTCATCCCTGACCTGCCTAGCCGGATGTTCGCGGCCCAGGTGAGCTGCACCGGGTGTCACATTCACGTGACAGAAAAGGGCGCCGCCCTGTCCCATGAGGCGCGCACCACCGCCCAGCGGGAGGCCTGCGTCACCTGCCATAGCGAGGGCTATGACAAGATGTATGACGACTGGAAGGCGGTCATGGCCAAGCTGCTTCATTCTTATGCCAGCTTCCTGAAGGAGGCGGAGACGCAGGTGGCGGGAAAGCCGCCCCCCAAGAAGCACACTACCACCTTGAAGGACGCCAGGGAGGCCTACCTGTTCGTGATGGAGGGTCGGGGGGAGCACAATGTGGAGTATGCGGTCAAGCTGCTCCAGGCGAGCGCCGCCCGTGTGGATGCCCTGCTTCTGAGCCTCGACCCCAAGGCCAAGCCCATCGCTCGCGACGAGCTGATCGGGCAGAAGGACGCCTATTGCTTCCCGCTGTGCCACCAGCGGTTGCCCTTCAAGGAGGATGTGACGCTGGACGGCAAGGAGCTCCCGCATCAAGCGCACGTGGACTCCGGCGCCGGGTGTGGCGTCTGCCACTCGGTGAGCAAGCACAAGAAGCTGGCCGTGGATCGGCAGGCTTGTCAGGAGTGCCATCCTTCCGACTCCTGATGCCGGATAGAAGCGTCCGATCTCTTGATCCTTCAGGTCGTGAGGGATGATGGTTGCGACCTCTCGGAGGGGATGGTAGGATGCTGTGATCGGGCTACTTCTGTCCCATATGCCCTTGCCCGGAGTAAGGTAGGAGAGCGATGCAATCCGTACAGAAGTCATTCCAGAATGCTTCGGGTGCGCTGAAGGTCGGAACCCTCATCACCGTGCTGATCGGCCTCGGCGTGCTCCTCAGCTCCCTGTTTGGGCTGTACAAACTGAGCGCGAGCCCGCTCTTATGCAATTCCTGCCACATCATGAAGCCCTACGTCCAGGCCTGGAAGACGTCCAAGCACAGCAAGGTTGCCTGCGTGTCTTGCCACTATCCTCCGGGATTCCGCGACACGATATGGGTCAAATACCAGGCGCTGTCCCAGGTGGCAAAATGGGCGACCCAGACCTATACCTCGAAACCCTTTGCCGAGGTCGAGGATGGAAGCTGCCTCCGCTCGGGCTGTCATGATACGCGGCTTCTGGATGGCAAGGTCGAGTTCAAGCGGGGGATCATCTTTGACCACGGACCCCACCTGAAAGAGAAGCGCCGGGGGCGACAGCTCCGGTGCACGAGCTGTCACTCGCAGATTGTGGTGGGGACGCACATCGAGGTCACCACCACGACCTGCTTCCTCTGCCACTTCAAAGGGAAAAGGACAGCGCGGGAGTTCCATCCGCTTGGCGGCTGCACGAACTGTCACAAGGCCCCTAAAGAGGACATCGAGGTGATGGGCGGTGTCACCTTCAACCATGAGTCGTTGGTGAAGCGCAAGGTGGCCTGCGAGAAGTGCCACCTCAACGTGGTTGAGGGGGACGGGGAGGCCCCGAGGGAACGCTGTTACACCTGCCACAACCAGCCGGAGAAGCTCGAGAAGTACACGGACATGCCGTTCGTCCACGACAACCATGTGGCGAAGCATAACATCGAGTGCGGTCGCTGCCACAGCGAGATCAAGCACAAGCTCCCGCCCCCAATTGGGTTGACTGTGAGCTGGCTCCTGGAGTGGCTATCTGAGCCTACCAGCGCCGAAGCGGCAGACCGGATTGCACAAGCTCAACCGAGGGGCCTTGGGCGGCCGCCCGCAGAGAAAATGCCGGAGGCTCATCCCCCTCCCAGAGGAAAGCGCGAGCTCGAATGCAAGGCCTGCCATCAATCCCTGCATCGTGGGGTCCTCCAGATGTACATGGGCATGGGGGGGAAGGGGACGCCGATGATTCCCAGCCACATGCTGCAGGTGAGGGTGGAGTGTGTGGCCTGCCATGTGGAGCCAGAGCGGGAAAGCACAGAGGCCGCAATCGTCGGGCAGACGTTCCGGCCATCGGAAAGTGCCTGTCTGG
>JBGPUH010000282.1:0-3664 GCA_041491025.1 Methylomirabilis sp. (SeqCode) | reverse complement strand
CGCATCTCGAACCCTTTCGCCCGCTTCGCGACTCGCGCTCCGATCCGGCCGAGGCCACAGATCCCGAGGGTCTTATGATGGATGTCATGTCCAAGGAACTGCAGGAGGCCCCACCCCTTCCACTCTCCTGACCGGAAGTATCTGTCAGCCTCAATGAGATCCCTGCCTGCGGCCAGGATGAGGCACCAAGCCAGGTCGGCGGTGGTGTCGTCGAGGACGCCCGGCGTGTTGGTCATCATCACGCTGCGCCTGGTTGCGGCCTTCACGTCGAAGTTGTTAAAGCCGACCGCGACGTTGCAGACGATCCGTAGATCCGGACACCTGGCCAGGACGGATTCGGAGACGATGTCGGTCAGCGCAGTGATCGCGCCCTGTTTCCCCTGGAGTTTCTTGATAAGCTGCTGCGGGGTCAAGGGGATATCGCGCTGATTGGTCTCAACGTCACAATACTTGGCGACGTGGGCGATCGACTCTTCGAAAATCTTTCGGGTGATCAGGACCTTCGGTCTCAGAGGGCGGCTCCTTTTATGGCGTACCGGAAAAAGAACATCTGCTCGACAAAACCGGCCCAATCTAGCCGCTCCTGCCAGAGCCTGTCAAGCTTTATTCGGGCGTTCCCAAAGCCCCAGCCTCTTGACTTCGTAGGCGAGCTTTTCCTTGACACTGTGCGGCGGGGATGGTACAAGGCCCGCAGATCACGTTCCGGGAGTGACAACGGACCAGACGCGCACGGGGGGAAGCGATGAGCCTTCGCGAGGGACTGACGTTTGAAATGGAACGGCGGGTGACAGAGGCCGAGTCATCCGACCGGCATGGCAATCCGATCGTCCATGTTCTTACCACGCCGATTGTCGTCGAGTGGATGGAGGAGGTGGCGACAGCCGGTGCGCAGCAATACCTGCCAGAGGGGCAGGGGACAGTCGGCAGTGTCGTGAACATGAAGCACCTGGCCGCCACCCCGATCGGGCTTACGGTGAAGGTGGTCGCCCACCTGAAGCAGATCGAAGGGAGGCGACTGGTGTTCTGGATCGAAGCGTTCGACGAAGTCGAGAAAATCGCGGAGTGCCACCACGAACGCTTCATCGTTGACCTGGCCCGCTTTCACGAGAAGGTGGGGAAGAAGCTGGGAGGCCCGGCTGCCCGCTAATTCTTCCATTGAGTTCCCGCCGAAGAGTTCCCTTGACAGTCCCCGCCAAGGGACAAATAATACGATCACAGGCAGGGCATCACAGCATGTTGATCTTGTGATCACCGGGTCATCGTGTGGGAGGAGGCAGAGCGTGAGCCTGCAGTCAGGAATGACATTCGAGGTGCAGTATGTGGTGAGTGACGAGATGACCGCGCACCGCATGGGGAACGAGGGCTTCCACGTGCTGGCCACGCCGATCATCTTCGCCTGGTTCGAGGAAGCCGCCAGGAGGCTGGCCGCCGCCCATCTCGGACCGGGGCAGGGGACGGTCGGAACCATGTTGACCTTGAAGCATCTTGCGGCCGTCCCGGTCGGGACGAGGGTGCGAGTCACGGCGACCCTCAGGGAGGTGAACGGCCGCCGGCTGCTGTTCGATCTTGAGGCCCACGGCGAGAAAGAGAAGATCGCCGAGGGACAAAACGAGCGATTTATGGTCGATGTGGGAAAATTCCTCGAGAAGGTCGCGCAGAAGCAACGGTCGTAGAGAAGTCATGATATGAAATCCTCGTGTCACGCGAACTCCAGCGCGAAGAATGGACAGGGTCGTCAGCAGAGAAGAGTGGATTCAGCGTGGGCAGTCCCTCTGTTGTGACTATCGATGGGTCATACGGTGAGGGAGGCGGCCAGATCCTCAGGACAGCCCTGGCATTAAGCGCCATCCTCGGCAGGCCAGTCGAGCTTGTGAATATCCGAGCCGGCCGAAAGAAACCAGGGCTTCAGCCACAGCACCTGGCCGGCGTGAGGGCGATTGCGGAGATCGTTGGTGCCGAGGTTCACGGGGCGGAGCTCGGCTCTTCCCTCCTGCATTTCATCCCTGGGCCGATCACTGGAGGATCGTATCGGTGTGATGTCGGAACAGCGGGGGCAGTGTCCTTAGTGTTTCAGACGATCCTGGCCCCCCTCGCCTTCGCAAAGACGCCATCCGTGCTTACGATCACAGGCGGCACGCACGTTCCATGGAGTCCACCGGCCCCTTATGTATCCGAGATATTCCTTCCGATGGTAGCGGGGATGGGACTGATCGCCTCCTGGCAGGTGCAGCGCGCCGGCTTCTACCCGAGGGGCGGAGGCGAGGTGCGGGCTGCCGTGCAGCCGCTCACGAGGCTCAATTCACTCGACCTGTCGGATCGCGGCAAACTGCTGGCAATCCGTGGTGTTTCGGCCGTGGCCGGATTGCCCAGACGGATAGCCGAACGGCAGGAGGCCCGGATTCGGCGGCGCCTTGCAGATACCGGGTGCGAAGTGGCGGTTGAGATTGCGGAGCTCGATGCCGCCTGTCCCGGAGATAGCCTGTTCCTCTGGGCTGAGTGTGAGCGGTCTCGGGCCGGCTTCGGTGCCCTTGGAGAACGAGGCAAGCCTGCCGAGCGTGTGGCCGATGAGGTATCGGATGAATTGCTCCACTTCCTCGCCGGCGGCGCCGCCACCGATCCGCACCTGGCCGATCAGCTTGTCATCCTCATGGCGCTGGCCTCTGGCCGCTCGGTCCTCAGCACAGCGCAGGTGAGTCAACATCTTCTCACGAATCTCTGGACGATCCAGCAGTTCCTCCCAGTGGTGATGTCGTCTGAAGGCCGGATAGGCGAGCCTGGCCGGGTCACGATCGACGGTTCTGGGATCCTTGGGCCGCCAGCGGCGGTGGCAGCGGCGGCCCGTGCCTGAGGCGGAGCATGGTCAGGAGAGCGAAGACGACCGATGTCCCCGTTATTCAACGCCTGGTGAATTTCTACGCGCAGAAGGGCGATCTTTTGCCACGGACGCTTCAGGAGTTATACGAGCGTGTCAGGGATTTTTACGTCTTCGAGCAGGAGGGGCAGATCGCGGGTGTCTGCTCACTCTTCATCTACTGGGCAGACCTGGCGGAGATCCGATCGCTTGCGGTGGAGCCGGAGTTCGAGGGGAAGGGGATCGGCCGGGCTGTCACCGAGGCGTGTATCGCCGAAGCCAGGGACCTCCTGATCAAGCGCGTCTTCGCGCTGACCTATAAGACGGCCTTCTTCGAGCGCCTGGGCTTCCGCGTCGTCAACAAGATCGAGCTGCCGGAGAAGATCTGGAAGGACTGCCTGAAGTGCAGCAAGTTTTATCACTGCGACGAGGTGGCCGTTCTCCTCGAACTCTGATACCGGTGCAATTAACTTCGCTTAGCGGCGTTGCTGGCCCCCGGCGCACTCCCTGTCCGAGATCACGGGACGGGCTCCCGGACCGGGACGACGTACCCGGGAACGTACGCCGGGTACCCGCGAAGTGGGTGCGGCGCCGGAGGCCGCGCCTTGCTATGCTCGCTTCTTGGACCGGCAGGGTGCCGACCAACCTTAGGGACAGATAATTGGAGCGGCCGTGAGCGAGAGATGACGACCCCGCGGACCGGGATTGTGTATCATCCGAGTTACTCCCAGAGAAGCTATCTGACGGTAGGGAGGCGGCTGGCCGCTTTTCCAGGCGCCCTGAAAGAGCTACGTGCCCTCCCTCACGTCCTTG
>JBGPUH010000281.1:0-3668 GCA_041491025.1 Methylomirabilis sp. (SeqCode) | reverse complement strand
GGCCCAGCACGCCCGTCGCCTCAGCCGTCCCGCGCCCGGCCTCGCCAAGCACCCCCGTCCCGTGGGAGTCGTCCACCATGGTCATGCAGCCGTAGCGTTCAGCCAGACCCACGATGTCAACCAGAGGCGCAAGGTCTCCGTCCATGCTATACAGGCCATCGACGACGATGAGTTTTCTCCTGGCGGAGGCTGCTCTCTGTAAGAGACTCTCGAGGGCGGCGAGGTCATTGTGAGGAAAGACTCTGACCTGCGTCCCCGACAGGCGGCAGCCGTCGATGAGGCTGGCGTGGTTCAGCTCGTCGCTGAACGCGATGTCCTGCACGTCCATCAGGGCGGAGATCACGCCGAGGTTGGCTTGGTACCCGGTACTGAAGACCAGCGCGGCCTCGGTCTGTTTGAAGCGAGCAAGCCGATTTTCCAGTTGGGGATACAGGTCATGATTTCCCGAGATCAGACGGGCGGCGGAGGCACTGCAGCCATACTGATCGATCGCCCGACGAGCCGCCTCCTTGAGTCGCGGGTGTGAGGCCAGGCCAAGGTAGTCGCTCCCGGCAAGGACGATCGTCTCTCTGCCGTCCACACGCATCCTGGGGCCTTGCGCACCCTCGATCTGGCGGAGCCATCGGTACAGGCCGTCGGCCCTGAGGGCGTCCAGTTCCCTCTCCAATGACGCCGTCACCCTCTCGCGCACATCCGATCCTTCACGCGTCGGAATCATGATTCACCTCGTTCCCTGCGTATTCCAATAGTGGCCCGCATTATAAACGTAGCGTGGGAAGAGAGCAACCGGAATTCTCCTTGCGTGGGGATGGCATTGCGAGGCCGACCCATTCAGCGGAAGCAGTGTGAAGATTCGCGAGAGGTGTTCCATGAGTCCCTGGCGGGTGGAAAAACATCTTGAATGAGGCGAGGGGGGCGTGATAGGCTGCGAATCATTCAATCAGGCCCGTGAGGTTGGATGGCCGCGTCACGTGAGGAGGGTAAGGAGGAACGCCATGCCGGAGACAAGGGTGGGCCACGTGAAGGAGTACTTCGCCAAAGTTGGGGTGGCTGGGATCGAGATCACCGAGGATCATTTATCGGTGGGGGACACGATTCACATCAAGGGCCACACGACCGATCTGACCCAGCGCGTGGAGACAATGCAGCTTGAGCATGTGCCGCTCGAGCGAGCCACGCCAGGACAGCTCGTCGGGATCAGGGTTCGCGAAAGGGTTCGGCCTCACGATCAAGTCTTCAAAGTGACAGAGTAGGGACCAGACCTGGAGCTCATGCGATTTCTCACTGCAGATCTGGACGGCGCGGCTCGTGCGTGTTGCGGCCCACGCTTCGATCTAAAGGACTTGACTGTTTTGTTTGATTCGTTAAGTATGTGAGCACCTACTCTCCTCACTGTTCGCCTTGATATCTTGTCCCCGTCGTATTCCAGAAGGAGCAGCATGAGAGAACGTCTCAGTGGAGGAGAGCGGCGGCGGCAGATTATCGAGGCGGCCATTAATCTGTTCTCGCGGAAAGGGTTCCGAGGCACCACGACGCACGAGATCGCCGAAGCTGCCGGCATCAGCGAGGCGATGATCTTCAAGCACTTTGCGACCAAGCAGGACCTGTATTCCGCGATCATCGGGGTCAAGTCTGAGACTGAAGCACTGCTGGCCAGCGCAGCGAAGGCCGCCCGAGGAAAACATGACGCGGAAGTGCTCCGTGCGGTTGGCTTGAAGATGTTGGAGCAGACCGAGCGAGATCCGAGCCTCATGCGGCTGCTGCTGTTCAGCGCGCTTGAAGGCCACGAGTTGTCGGAGATCTTCTTCGAATCGCGAGTCAGGCGGTTACACGAATTCCTGAGCAGCTATATTCGGAAAGGGGTCGAGGAGGGCCGGTTCCGGCCAGTCGATCCCCTTATTGTGGCGCGTGGGTTCATCGGGATGGTTGTCCATTACTTGCTGATCCACGAGGTGTTCGGGGTGAAGCGGCCTCCCCGTTCTTCGCCGGAAGAGGTGGTGGAGCTTTTCGTCTCCATCTTCCTCAAAGGGATCCAACGTTGAGGGAGGGGGGGAGGGGAGGGAGCGGTCAGTGCCGTTCCAATCTTTGTGCTTAAATGGTGACGCCAGGGAAAGCGATAGTTCTCAGCCGCGCACCTGCTGGCGAGCAGCCGAAACACGTTGGAACGGCATTCGCGAGGCCCCAATGGAGCTGACGAGGCGCCGTGAAATCATGGCGATGCTTCGGGAGCGAGAGTGGACCCTCGACGAACTGGCCAGGAACTTCGTGGTGTCCAAGAAAGACATCATCAACGACCTCGAGCATATCGCCCGTTCGGTCCCCAGACCGACCCGCCTCCAGATCCACCCGCCAACCTGCGAAAGCTGCGGCTTTCGCTTTAAGGATCGAGCGAAGTTCAACGATCCGTCTCGTTGTCCACGGTGTAAGAACGAGCACCTCCGCGCGCAACGGTTCCAGATCGCCTGACCCTTGCTGTCGCTCAAGGCTCTCGTCATTGCGAGCACATTCACGGAGCCTGCACCGAGACAAACGAATGTGTTCAGTGTAAACTCCGCGAAGCAATCTTCACGAAAACCCTTTGCCATTGCGGTGCGAGGTCCTATACTTTTATCAAGAGCGTGGCGGCAGAGCTTGCCGTGCCCGAGGAGGGGGCAGCAATCAGCGCCCCTATGTGGCTGCTGGCCGTTGAGCCTTTTCTTTTTCGCACGCTGAAAGGTGCGGAGCACAGGAGAAACGAAGCACAGTGGCGACTCAGCCATCGAAGGAGCTCGAAACCTTTCCGAATCCTGAACCTGGGCGCGACTACGAGATCCAGATGACCTGCCCCGAGTTCACGTGTCTCTGTCCCAGGACGGGCCAGCCAGACTTTGCGACCCTTACGCTGACCTATGTGCCGGACCGGTTGTGCATCGAGCTGAAGTCGCTCAAGCTTTACCTTTGGTCATTCCGGGATGAAGGCCACTTCCACGAGGCGGTCACGAATCGCATCCTGGACGATCTGGTGAAGGCATGCCGGCCCCGGTTCATGAAATTGGTTGCCGACTTCTATGTCCGCGGCGGCATTCACACCGTAATCAACGTCACTCACCAAGCGAACGACCAAAGGGACACCAAGCACTAATACACACGTCTGTAATCTTGTTGCACAGGCGCGGGGCCTGTCCTTCGGCAGCCCCATCCGTCCTCACTCCACCCATCCCCCAGTGGGGCCCTTCCGTTGCGGGCGGATGGGGCGCCCCGCCTCGGCCACCCGCCAGATGTAACTTTAGAATTGTCGTTTGCATGAGTATCCTGACCCAGAAATTAGCGCAATAATATCCCCTCTCCCCCTGTTTGGGGGAGAGGGCGAGGGTGAGGGGGTGTAATGAGAAACGGGTCATATCGTGTGCAGAAATAGTCAGCGAACTTCTGAGTCACCACACGAGTCCCGTTCCACTCATCCGTCCTGCTTTTCCCGCCTTGATTTTTTGAAACCGCCGGACTTATAATAGGCCGGTCTTGTTGTCGCACTTCTCTGCTCAACGATCTAAGAGAGTCAACCGAGGAGGAACCGATGGAGCGGGCTGAGCTCGAGCAGATGACGGCGCCGAAGCTGAGAGAGCTGGCGCTGGAAAAGTACCCGGAGATTCAAGGGGTCTCCGGGTTGAAGAAGGAGGAGCTGGTCGAAG
>JBGPUH010000280.1:0-3669 GCA_041491025.1 Methylomirabilis sp. (SeqCode) | reverse complement strand
GATCGGACGAGGGGTCCTTGAGGCGTGCGGGATCGACCTGCTTCTCGGGCCGGGCGACGTGGCAAGCCGTGGGAACTTCTGTACGCTCGATGATGAGGGGAGGATCGTCGATCGGCGGGCCGGTCGGATCTCAACCGAGACATGCCAGCGCCTCTGTCAAAAACTCGATCAGATCCGTGTCGAAGGGGTCGAGCTGATCGTCAGGCCGGTCAAGGAGCACAGGTTGGTGGTAATGTTTCGAGGGCAAGGTCTTTCGGAGGCCGTGACAGATTCCGATCCGCTGTCCCCCGGTCAAGCCCCCCTGTCTGTGATGCCCGTTTCCCCAGAGGGGGCACGGACGGCGGCGCTGGTCAATCGGTTCCTCGAGCAGGCGCGCGGGGTGCTGAAGGAGGAGAAGCCGGCGAACATGATCTTGCTGAGGGGCTTTGCCGCCCCACCGAAGCTCCCCCTGTTTCCCGATCTGTTTCTGCTCCGGGCCGCCGCGATCACGTGTTATCCGATGTACCGTGGTCTCGCGAAGCTGGTTGGGATGGACGCGCTGCCATTCTGCGTGGACCTGGATGACGAACTGAGGGTGTTGTCTGCGAATTACAACCGGTACGACTTCTTCTACGTTCATTTCAAGGCGACCGATCGCGCCGGCGAGGACGGCGACTTTGAAGGAAAGGTCGCCGCGCTGGAAGACCTCGATCGGCGCATTCCCGCCTTTTTGGCGCTGCAACCCGACGTCTTTATCGTGACGGGGGATCATTCGACGCCGGCCGTTCTGAAGGGGCATAGCTGGCATCCGGTCCCTTTCCTTCTCTGGTCCCGATCGTGCCGCCCGAGCGGTGTGAGCAGGTTTACTGAGAAAGACTGCGCGAGTGGGCCTCTGGCGAGGATGCCGGCTGTCGATCTGATGCCGCTCGCAATGGCTAACGCCTTGAGATTCAAGAAGTTTGGAGCCTAAACTCCTTCTCGGTATTCAAATTGACAACCACGTAATGGTTGTCTATGATGATCATGGCAGTATGGAGAGAGGTCGTACTGGAAAAGGGGTGAAGGTCGCGGGTATGGAGGAGAATGGATTGCTGAGAATTGGCGAGCTGGCGAAGAGGTCCGGCACCACACTGCGGACGATTCGCTACTACGAGCAGCTCGGCCTGATCAGCCATTTCGCGCGGACAAAGGGCGGGTTTCACCTCTACTATCCGGATGACTGCCAAACGATCCGGTTCATCAAGAGCTTGCAGCTTTTGGGGAGACCTCTGGCCGAGATCAGGCGATTGCTGCAGGGACGTCGAAGAGCCGGGTCTGGGGCCGAAGGAACTCCCGAGATCATGGAGATTTTGGGCAAGCAGCTTGGGGAGATCGAGGCGCGTGTCACCACCTATCACCAGATCAAGGAGTCAATCAGAGAGACCCTGGACATCTTGCAAGCGTGCAAGGAGTGCCCGCTGAAGCCCTCAAGAGATGTCTGTTGCCGGTGCGATGTGGTGACCTCGATACGAAAGGTTCCCTTGCCGATGCAGGCTATGATCGCCGCGTCGTGAGTCAATGAGGCTGCAAGAGAGACCTCAAGAAGGAACGGTATAACCAGATGTCCATCACCCTTCCGATCTATATGGATCACCACTCGACCACGCCGGTCGCCCCTGAGGTCTTCGAGGCGATGCGTCCCTACTTCTGCGAGCGCTTCGGCAACGCCGCCTCCCGCAGCCATCCCTTCGGGTGGGCGGCAGAGGAGGCGGTGGAGCAGGCGCGCGCGCAGGTCGCCCACCTCTTCGGCTGTAAACCGGCAGAGATCGTCTGGACGAGCGGCGCCACCGAGGCGGACAACCTCGCGATCAAAGGGGTGGCTGCCGCCTATCGGGAGAAGGGCCGGCACATTATCACCTCCCGCATCGAGCACCACGCGGTCCTCGACCCTTGCAAACGGCTGGAGCGTGAGGGGTATCAGGTCACCTACCTCCCTGTGGACCGGACCGGACGGGTCGATCCGGCCGATGTCGAGCGGGCGATCACCAAGGAGACGATCCTCATTTCGATCATGGCCGCCAACAACGAGATCGGGACCCTGCAGCCTATGGCCGAGATCGGCCGGATCGCCAAGCGGCACGGCGTCCTCTTCCATGCCGACGCGGCCCAGTACGTGGGGAAGCTCCCCCTCGCCGTGGAGGAGTGGCACGTGGACCTCCTCTCGGCCTCGGCCCACAAGATGTACGGTCCCAAGGGAGTGGGCGTCCTCTATGTGCGGATGAGCAAACCCCGGGTCAAGCTTATCCCCCAGATGGACGGTGGCGGGCATGAGAAGGGCCGTCGCTCTGGGACGCTCAACGTTCCCGGCTGTGTTGGCTTGGGCGCCGCCTGCGTGCTCGCCGAGCGGGAACTCGCGACTGAGCCTGCTCGTCTGACCGCGCTTCGCGAGCGCCTGCGGACCGCCCTGTGGGACGGGCTCGACCACATTCACCTGAACGGTCACCCGTCCGAGCGGCTCCCCGGCAGCCTGAATGTCTCTTTCGAGTTTGTCGAGGGGGAGTCGCTGCTCATGGCGCTCAAGGGGATCGCCATCTCCTCCGGCTCGGCCTGCACCAGCGCCACGCTGGAACCCTCCTACGTCCTTCTCGCGCTCGGCGTGGATGAGCAGCTCGCCCACGCGAGCATCCGCTTCGGCCTCGGCCGAGGCAACACCGAGGAGGAGGTTGGCTTCGCCGCCGCGCAGGTGATCGAGAACGTCAATCGCCTGCGGGCGCTTTCCCCCTTGTACGAGATGGCGGTTGCTGGAATCGACGTGAAAAGCACTCAGTGGGGTGTCCGCGCCTCCTGACGGAGGCATGCCGATGTGCATCCAACAGTGTCAACTGGAGCGCCTCTCCGACCCCGGGGAGCTGCTCCTTCTTCTGGATCAGGAGGCTGGCCTCCGATCCAGCGCGTACTCGCAAAGGAGGTCCCAATGATCACGCTTAGCGAGTCGGCCGCCACCAAGCTGGCCGACCTCCTCAAGACCCAGGCCAAGCCCGAGGACGGCCTCCGCGTCCGCGTCGTCGGCGGGGGCTGCTCCGGCCTCTCCTACGAGTTTGAGTTCGATCAGCCCCAGCCGGCCGACCAGGTCTTCGAGGACCACGGCGTCAAGGTCCTGGTCGACCCGAAGAGCTACCTCTACCTAGCCGGCACCGAGATCGACTACATCGACGGCCTGCAGGGGGCCGGCTTCAGCCTGAAGAACCCCAATGCGAAGGGCGGCTGCGGCTGCGGGTCGTCCTTCACGGCGTAGGGGCGGGGGTTCCCTGCCAAGATGGTTCTATGAAGCTGCGTTGCTGGCCACCTCTGCAACGCTAGGAGAAGCACGTCATTGCGAGGACCATCGGGACGAAGCAATCTCTACGATTGAACGCTTGGTGAGATTGCTTCGCTGCGCTCGCAATGACAAGCCAGTGTGAAGCGGGGGCGAGAAACAGCGTTACGGGAGATGTAATGAACAGCGTCATGCTGAAAACCATAGAACCAGGCGAGAAGGCCCCCCGGGCAGAGGAGGAGGAGTTCGAGGGGGGCCTCCTCCTTTCAACCCTTGAGAGCCTGGTCAATTGGGCGCGGAAGTCGTCCATCTGGCCGGCGAGCTTCGGGCTCGCGTGCTGTGCGATCGAGATGATGGCAACGGGCGCTTCCCGTTTCGATCTTGCCAGGTTCGGG
>JBGPUH010000279.1:0-3704 GCA_041491025.1 Methylomirabilis sp. (SeqCode) | reverse complement strand
TTCGGCAATCCGTATAACGACATCGGGGTCTACCTGATCGAGAAGGGGGAATACGATGAGGCGATCCCGTGGCTCCAGAAGGCCATGGGGGCCAAACGGTACGAGCCTCGCCACTACCCTCACATGAATATGGGGCGGGTGTTGGTGCGGAAGGGAAAGTACCAGGAGGCACTCCGACAGTTGAAGAAGGCTCTGGCCATCGAGCCGAACTATGCCGCGGCCCGCATCGAGATGCACAGACTCCTGGGCATGTTGAATTAGCCACCTCCGAGCGTGGCGAGGCTCGCATCGCATGCTGTCGAAATGGTCAATGCTCTTCTCCTTGCTGGCGCTTGCGGCAGTGACCACCATACTCGAAAACCGCGCGCTTCCCGAGGGATCTCCATCCCCCGAACGACACGTCTCATCCACCAATAGAGCCCGACAGTACTTCACCCCAGAGGAGCTGGCAAGGGGACGGGCCTACGCGGGCGGGCGCCGCATCCTGTATTTCCTGAAGCTGGGGCTGACGTTTGGCCTGTTCGCGCTTCTCTCCCTGCCACCGATCTCCGCCAGAATTCGCGATCTCAGCGTCTCAATCGCCGGGGGACGGGTGTGGCTGACGATTGTGGTGTTCGGGCTCCTTCTGGGGCTTGTGTACTTCGCGGCCAGCTTCCCGTTGAACCTCTACAGTGATTTCCTCCGCGAGCGCGCCTTCGGCCTCTCCACTCAGACGCCCGGCTCGTGGGCCTGGGATTATTCGAAAGCCGCTATCATCGGTACCGGGATCATGCTCCCGCTGCTGGTCCTCCTCTACTCCCTGATCCGATGGAATCCAACGCGCTGGTATCTGCCGGCCTGGGCTGTCGCCGTGGTCGTGATGGCCCTGATGGCCGAGCTATCACCGGTCCTCTTCGATCCGCTCTTTCACACCTTCCGGCCGGTGCAGGACCCAGGACTGGCGGAGCGAATTCGCAGATTGACCGACCGGGCGGGCCTGCGTGTCGGGCAGATCCTCGAGATGGATGCCAGCCGCCAGACAAAGAAGACGAATGCCTACTTCACGGGCCTTGGCCGAACCAGGCGCGTGGTGCTGTACGATACGCTGATCGCGACCTCCACCCCTGAGGAGGTGGAGCTTGTTTTGGCCCATGAACTGGGCCACTGGAAGCGGCATCATATCTGGAAGGGAATGGCCCTGGGTGCGGCATCGATGCTGGCAGCCCTCTGGCTGATCGCTCGCTTTCTGAACGCCGCGGCCGACTCCGGACGCTTCGGCTTTATTCATCCGGCAGACGTGGTGTCGCTGCCACTGCTGCTGCTTTCCTTCCTCGCTCTGAGCACTGTCACCATGCCGATCCAGGCAGCGATCTCCCGCGCCTTCGAACGAGAGGCCGATCTCGAATCGCTCCGCCTCACCGACAACCCCGATGCCTTCATCGCCTCCGAGGTCACACTTGCCCGGACGAATTTCTCGGATATCGAGCCACCGAGGGTGATCGTCTGGCTCCTATACACTCACCCTCCAGTGTTGGAGCGGATCGGCATGGCCGAGGCCTACCGGACAAGGGAGATGCGTTGATGGGACAGGTCAAAGCGGTCTTCTGCCCCCGGTGTGGCCGGACCAGTGAGCCAGCACGCTACCAGGAAAGCTGCGAGTCGTGCGGCAGTGTTCTGGAGGTGGCCATGGATCTCTCAGGCCTCGGACCGAAAGAGCGGGACGCGCTGCTGGCCTCTCCGGAACGCAGCCTCTTCAGGTGGTGGCCATTCCTGCCGCTTGCCAATCGCGCCTGCGTCGTGTCGCTCGGCGAGGGCGACACCCCGCTCTTATCTGCGGGCCGGCTCGGGGCGCGCCTTGGCTTCGAACGCTTATGCCTGAAGAACGACACCCTCCTCCCGACCGGCTCGCTCAAAGATAGGAGCAACGCCATTGGCATCTCCAAGGCGCTCGAGCACGGGGTCCCGATGGTGGCCGTGGCCTCGACCGGGAACGCCGCCGCCTCGGTCTCGGCCTATGCTGCCGCAGCCGGGCTACGCTCCGTCATCCTGTTGCCGCAGGGAACTGCGCCCGGCAAGGTGGCGCAGGCCGCCGCTCACGGGGCCGAGATCGTCGCCATCAAGGGTGATTTTGATCACACGGCAAGGCTGTTCGCTGCCGCCGTCCGGGAGTTTGGATGGTACGCCTGCATGTCCAACAATCCGTACCGGAACGAGGGGAAAAAGAGTTATGCCTATGAGCTGTGGGCGCAACTCGGCGGGGAGGTGCCGCGTTGGCTCATCCATCCCACGGCGGGCGGCCTCGGCCTGGTCGCCACCTGGAAAGGCTTCAACGAGCTCTACGCGCTCCGCTGGGTCGATCGGCTGCCCAGGATGGTGGCGGCCCAGGCGGCTGCCTGCGCGCCGATCGTAGAGGCCTATCGGAATGGGGCGTCAGACGTTCAGCCGGTGTCGGCGAAAGAGACGATCGCCGAGAGCATCCGTGTCGGCTACCCCAAAAGCTTGGGTTGGCGCGCGATCCGGGACATCCGGGAATCGAGAGGAACCGCGGTCGCCCTCGAAGAGGCGGAGATCTCGGAGGCGCAGGCGCTTTTGGCCCGTCATGCCGGGGTCTACGCCGAGCCGGCTGGCGCGATCTCCCTGGCCGCCGCGGTGAGGCTTAGACAGGAGGGCCTGATCGGCCGGAACGACCTCACGGTCTGCATGATCACCGGCCATGGCCTGAAGCAACCGGAGATCCAGGGACACGACACGCCCTTGCCTTCCCCGATCGAGCCGGACCTGGAGTCGCTCCGCAGGCGGCTGGACCAGGAGCATGCGGATGTCCGCTGAATCGGCCGGCCCTGTCATCGTTGTCCACGGCGGCGCGGGAAAAATCGTGCCCGACTTGGTGACGTTGCGACAGACCGGCATCCGAGAGGCCGCTCTCGCCGGATGGAAACTCCTCAGTAGGGGTGGATCAGCAGTCGAAGCGGTCGAGCAGGCGGTCAGGCTGCTGGAGGATGACCCGGCTTTCAACGCCGGACGTGGCGCCTGCTTGAATCGAGACGGCGACGTGGAACTCGACGCCTCCATCATGGATGGCCGGGACCTGACAGCGGGCGCCATAGGCGCCGTGAAGCGGATCGCCAACCCGGTGACACTCGCGCGCGCGGTGATGGAGGCGGGTTCGCATATCTTGTTGGTTGGCGAGGGGGCAGAGCGCTTCGCAGCAGAGGCCGGGATCAAGGAATGTGCACCCGATGCGCTCATCACGGAGCGACAGCACGCTCGCTGGGCCGCGCTGCGAGAGGCGAAAACCGGGGAGGGCCTCGGGATCGGCGGCACCGTGGGTGCCGTTGCCCGTGACCGCGCTGGACACGTGGCCGCAGCCACCTCGACCGGCGGCCTGCCATTCAAGGCGCCAGGCCGGGTGGGCGACTCGGCCCTGATCGGCTGCGGGACCTATGCCGACGACGGGCTTGGCGCGGTCTCTTGCACCGGCGACGGGGAGGCAATCATCAGGCTGGTGCTCGGCAAGACTGCACTGGAGTTCCTTCGGACGGGCGAGGAGCCGATGGCGGCAGCGAGGCGCGCCGTCGAGCTGGTGACGGCCCGGATCGGGGCCGGCGTCGGGATCATTCTTGTCGATCCTCGTGGCCGCATCGGCGTTGCGAAAAACACTCCGCAGATGGCCTGTGGCTGGGTCCGGGACGAGGACTCAGCGCCAGAGGTCTTCGGCTGAGACG
>JBGPUH010000278.1:0-3718 GCA_041491025.1 Methylomirabilis sp. (SeqCode) | reverse complement strand
CACTTCATCAGACCAGGTTCTCAACGACCTCGCGGAGATCGACGGCCGCTATCCCGGTTTGCCCATCGTCCTGCCGTCCGGTTTCGGCATCCCGCTGAAACGGGTCCAGGATCTGGATAACCGTGACCTGTTCGAGATCGCGCTTCGACGGGAGGTCGCCACGATCGAGGCAACCGTAGTGGATGCCGCCGACAGCATCTTCCTGCCGGCTTCCTACATGCTGGCCGACGTCGTCATCCGCGAGGGCCAACAATGGCCGATAACCGAGCTGCTCTCCTACGAGTCGCTCTACTGCCAGGCTGCAGATCCTGGTGATCGAATCGTCGCTCGTGGTGTCGTCGAGCAGGTGGATGACGGACCATGCCGGCTTGTGCTGGGAGCCGCCGGTCTCTCGGATGGAGGCTCCCTCAGACCCCGCAGGACGTATAGCCAGCCAGCGCCATGATCATCGAGACCATCGTCACAACCGTGAACCAACAGGGCGAGGCGAACTTCGCGCCGATGGGTGTCACTCTCGGGGATGGGGAGATGCTTATCCGCCCGTATAAGGACTCGGCCACTTTCCGGAATCTTCTGGCAACCGGCGCCGCCGTCGTCAATGTGACCGACAATGCCCGCCTGTTCGCCGAAGGCGCCATCTCCAGCCCGCAGTTTCCAGCCTTCCCGGCCGACATGGTCCAAGGCCTGGTTCTGAAAGACGCCTGCTCATACTACGAATGTTCAGTCATAGAAGCCGACGCCGCTTCCGAACGTGCCAACTTCCGCTGCCGCGTTGTCAAGAAAGGGACTCTGCGGGAATTCATCGGATTCAACAGGGCGAAGAATGCCATTATTGAGGCAGCCATCCTTGCCACCAGAGTCCGTTTCATCGGTGTGGAAAAAATCCTTCAAGAGTATTGCCGCCTTTCTGAAATCGTGAAGAAGACAGGGGGGGAGGAAGAAATCCGCGCCATGCAATACCTCCAGGACTACGTCGAGCGGCAGCGGCCATGAGAGTAACGGTCAAAGCCCCTGCCAGGCTACACTTCGGTTTCATTGACCTGGATGGCTCGTTGGGTCGGATGTTCGGCAGCATTGGACTGGCCATCGATGAACCCAGGCTCATTCTCGAGGCGGCACCATCGAACCGCCTCTCGGTCTCGGGCGACGAGAGCGGCCGAGTCGAGGCTCTGGCCCGCCGGTTCCTGCGCCATTACCATCTCCGCCGGAGTGCTCACATCTCCATCAAAGAGACGATCCCTGCCCACATCGGCCTGGGTTCAGGAACTCAGCTCGCGCTCAGCGTGGCCACCGCCCTGGCCCGGCTCTTCACCATCGAAGCCGGCGTCAGGGAGCTAGCCACTGTGATGGGCCGAGGAGCGCGGTCCGGAATCGGGGTGAGCGCCTTCGAGGGAGGCGGCTTCATCGTGGACGCAGGACGAAGGATAGGCGCCACCGGCTCTCCATCGGATCCCGGTTCCCTCCCTCCCACGATCGTTCGTCATGCCTTTCCTGAGGACTGGACCTTCGTAGTAGCGATCCCCCATGTGGGCCGGGGGCTCGCCGGAAACGCGGAGACTCGTGCGTTTCGCCAGATTACGGCGCGCCCCGCTAGAGGCTCGGCCAAGCTTAGCCGAATACTCTTGATTCAGATGCTCCCGGCCCTTGTCGAGCGAAATCCCGCCGCCTTCGGCCGATCCCTGACAATCATTCAGCGAATTGTGGGGAACTGGTTCCGAGCCGTGCAGGGCGGAACATTCGCAACGCCCCAAGGGGCCGCGCTGGCCAGGGTGATGGCCCGTGCCGGCGCGCTGGGAATTGGGCAAAGCTCCTGGGGCCCGACGGTCTACGGGATGGCCGCCGACCTGGAGCAGGCCAATGCCCTGGAGGAGCGGATAAGAAAAGCCGTGTCAGGAAAAATTGAAGCGACAACGTTTCTTGCCAGAGGCTACAATCGAGGGGCCGAGGTGATACCGTAATCAGCAATTCGCCGCCGAACCTCCACTAGCAGTGCGCCAGCAAGAGCATATGCTTTTCCCCAATCCTGATACAGTGGGCATGATTGAGTGGGAAGGGGGATTTTTCGCTTGACACGAGGAGATTTAATGGTTAGGATATCAACTATATTACCTTCAACCAATTGGAGTAACTCGTGGTCGAGCCAGTCGAGATAGTTGGACTGAACCTGAAATGGGCGTTTTGGTCAACGTTCAAGCGGTACAGCCGCCCCCTGAAAGAATTCGGCCTTACGCCGATGCAGTTCTTTATTCTCGAGATGTTGTGGAAGAATGAAGGAAGTTCTCAGCAGAGAATAGCCGATGACTCGTTCTGCGATAAATCGACGATCGTCCATTTGATCGATAAACTTGAGAAGGCCGGATTCGTGTGGCGCATATCGGCGCCTGAAGATCGGCGGATGTATCGCCTGTTCCTGTCACCTAAGGCAAAGGACCTATACCCGGAGGCGTCAAAACGGGTTGCAGAAGTGGACAAAGAGCTGAGGGAGCGGTTCTCTGGAGAGGATCTGATCGCATTCGAAAAGGTTCTTAAAGGGCTGCAACGCTAGTTTTTTGGCCCATAAGGTTGATATTCAAACCTTATTAGTTCCAACTAAAAGTAGAACGAGCTAACTCGACCCGAAACGTCTTCGGGGTAGATGCGGAAAACCAAAAATCAGAAAAGGAGAGTATGCCATGCATGCCAGTCAAAAAAACAGAGTGCTCGGTCGGCTTGCCTCGAAATGGGTTACCTTCGGACTCGCTGGCCTTCTACTCATGTTCGGCCCAGCATCTTTGTCCGCCGGCACCGCCACAGAGAAGCCTTCGGCAAGCAGCATCAGCGGGAACGCCTTGGCTGAGAACGGCGCCGGCCTTCAAGGGGTGGTGATCACGCTCGAGCCCTTCACGGGATCCACGGGCGCGGGTTCGATAAGGCACCCCGCGGAGGCCGAAGGAACATCGGTGATCAATCAGGGTGGTCACTTCACTCCGGACCTGCTGGTTGTTACTGTCGGGACACCCGTGAGATTCAGGAGCAGCGATGGTCTGTTCCATACAGCGGAACTCTCCGACGCTGGAAGATTGCTTACCCACCTGGCGTTGCCGGCGGACGGACAGAGGTTTGAGTACACATTCACGGAGCCGGGTGTTATATCGGTCAAGGATTGGATGAATCCACAAAGAGACGTCGCATACATCGTCGTCGCTGAGAACCACTACTTCGACGTTTCGAACGGCCAAGGACGGTTCGCGATCAGCGGCATCCCCGCGGGGACTTACACGCTTCGAGCCTGGCACAAAGACCTGGGAAGCCGGACATTCACATTCGCCTTGAGGCTTATCGACGCCAGGGAGGCAAGGGTCAAGCTGGTCCTCCAGGAACCGAAACTCGTATCAATGCAAGCGGAGTCCCCCATGCCTGTGGCAACTGGCGAGGGCCTCCACTAAATGCCTGAGGCCGGGGAGATCACTTAGGAATCTCCCCGGCCTCTTCCTCCACTCCTCCTCCGGCCGTCCCCTCGAAAGCGGCTCGGGGCTTTTGTCGTCGCATTTGGCCGAGCCGCAAGGGTCTCATCCTTTCCCTGCGGTCACACCTCCCGCTTCTCCCCAGCATGAAGTCGATCCCCTCCCCTAGCATGACTGCATAGATGGCTGCGGCAGTCAGGTCGGCGGTTGTCCCCGGATTCAACCGGTTGCCTCCGGTCCGGAGCGCGCGATCCCACCGCTTGAGGCTTTGTCGT
>JBGPUH010000277.1:0-3721 GCA_041491025.1 Methylomirabilis sp. (SeqCode) | reverse complement strand
GAATGGACCCAGCAGATGAGCGCAAAAGGTCTGCTGCGGGGCCTTACCCCACAGGAGATCGAAAGCGAGTTCGGCGCGCTCTATGACACCGTCCTGATCTGTGTGGAGACCGGAAAGCACGACGCGGCAATTGTCTATGCCAGGTCCCGAGCGAAGCAGGGGGTGCTCGGAGGAATGGCCGCCGACCAGCTCATCGAGGCCTTCCTCACGCTCCAGGATGTGTACAGGGGATCGCTCTTCAAGAGGTATCGAGGGAAGATGGCGCGTCTGGAGAAGATCCTCGATGTCTACGATCCGGCGGCAAACCGCCTCGTGGCCCTTGTCCCCCTTGCCTTTGTGGAGGAGAAAGAAAAGGTGAGCAAGAGGGAGATGAGCCAACTTGGGATGCTGGTGAAGTCGGGAATGATCGTCAGCGCCAAGCTCTCTCTCGAGGTGGTGTTGCAGCGGATCGCCAATATGGCCTGCAAGGTCATGAACGCCAAGTACGCAGCCCTCGGAATCCTGGATGGGAAGGGCGGCCTCAACCGGTTCATCACAGCGGGCATCGATGAGATGACCAAGAGGGCGATCGGTCCTCTGCCGGTCGGCAAGGGGGTTCTGGGGGTCGTGGTGAATGAGGTGAAGCCTCTCCGCCTGAAGGACCTGACGAAGGATCCCCAGGCTCACGGTTTTCCCCCGAATCATCCTCCGATGAAGTCCTTCCTGGGTGTGCCCATCATCTCGAAGGGGAAGGTGTTCGGCAACCTCTACCTGACCGAGAAGCAGGGCGCCGAGGAGTTCAGCGAGGAGGATGAGGGGCTCGCCGTGACATTGGCCACTCAAGCGGCCATTGCCCTCGAGAACGCCAGTCTGTATGAGGAATTGCGCCGCTCCTACGATGAGTTGAAGCAGTCGCAGCAGTTGCTGGTGCGGCAGGAGAAGCTGGCCTCCCTCGGCCGATTGGCCGCAGGCTTGGCCCACGAATTGAACAATCCCCTCTCTTCCGTGGCGGGTTTCGCCGAGGCCCTCCAGCGGCGGGCCACGGCAACGGAGATCGGGAGCCCATCGGCCCCTGCTGAGGTTCAAGAGTATGTCACTCTGATCCAGGAGGAAGTGAGCCGCGCGGCAGCCATCGTCCGGCGGCTGCTCGATTTCGCCCGGCAACGTGAGCCCTCCTTCGGCCTGGTGGATATCTATGCCGTCGTCAGGAGCGCGGTGTCGTTCGTGGAACGGCAGGCCAGCCTGGCGAATCAGCAGATCGTCGTGACCCCGTTTCCTGAGGGGAGTCTGGTCTGGGCGGATGCCCAGATGCTTCAGCAGGTGTTTCTCAACCTGCTGACCAATGCGCTCGATGCCATGGAGGACGGTGGGGAGGTCCGCATTGGCGCAAAGGGTCGGCGGGACGACAGCGGGCGGGCGCCAGGGCAAGAGTGGCTCGACGTGGCCGTGTCGGACACCGGAACCGGGATCTCGGAGGAGAACCTTGCAAGGGTGTTCGATCCCTTTTTCACCACCAAGGAGGTGGGGAAGGGAACGGGCCTCGGCCTTGCCATTTGCCAGAGTATCATAGAGCAGCATCGGGGCATCATCGAGGTGCAGAGTGAGGGTCTCGGGAAGGGGACGGTCGTCACCGTCAGCCTTCCGCTCGCCGAACGAGGGGCGGCATCCTTGGAGCGGCCGGAGACCCGCTAGTGCCGTTCCAACTCTATGTGCCTGACGACAACATGACGTGTCGGCAGACGACTCGGCTGTCGCACACTAGTCCTTGATTGCGAAAGTTAGCGCACATACATTGTCATACCCGCCCCCGATCGGAGTCGAGGGCAGGCTCCAGCGGGTATCCAGCAAAATCAATGGATTCCCGCTTAAGGACTCCGGGAATGACGTTACGTGTATTATGGCAATCAAGTACTAGTGTCATGTGTGCCAATACGTTGGAACGGCACGAGTGCGGGGATGAATGTGGGCCACGCGGGTGAACGGATCGGTGGGGTCAAGGTACTCGTTGTCGACGACGAGCGACCCACTCGATTTCTCATGGAAAAGGAGCTGCCACGGGCGGGCTTCGTCGTCACCTGCTCGGAGAGCGGGGAGGAGGCGCTGGAGCAATTGCGGGCCCGGGAGTTCGACGTCATCCTGCTCGACCTCAAGATGCCGGGGATCGGCGGGATGGAGGCGCTCCGTCGGATCCGTGATTCGGGGACGTCCGCCGAGGTGGTCGTCTTGACCGGCCACCCGGATGTCGATAGCGCAATCGCCGCGATGAAGCTTGGGGCGTTCGATTACCTCACCAAGCCCTTCAAACTCTCTGAAGTGGAAGAGGTGCTCCGGCGCGCGGCGGAGAGGAAACGCCTTCAGCAGGAAAATACGGCACTGCGGCGCATGGTCTCCCAGCGGGAGCCTGCTCCCCTCATTGTCGGTCAGGGGCCAGCCATCACTGCCCTCCTGGTGACCGTGCAACGGATCGCGCCGAGCGATGCCAACGTCCTGATCCAGGGGGAAAGCGGGACCGGAAAGGGCCTGGTCGCAAAGGCGATTCATGCGGCGAGCCCTCGAGCCGCCGGACCCTTCCTGGTCATTAACTGCAGCGGCTTTCAGGATCAGCTCCTGGAGAGCGAGCTGTTCGGCCACGAGAAGGGCTCCTTCACGGGAGCCATCAGCGCCAAGCAGGGCCTCTTCGAAGTCGCCGAGGGCGGGGCACTCCTGCTGGACGAGGTGGGGGAGATGAGCCCTGCCATGCAGGCCAAGCTCCTCCAGGTCCTGGACACCAGGGAGATGCGCCGGGTAGGGGGCACCCGGGTACATCGCGTGGATGTCCGCATCATGGCGGCAACGAACAAAGACTTGGCCCAAGAGGTCCGTGCGGGCCGATTCCGCGAAGACCTCTACTATCGTGTGAACGTCGTCAACCTGACGCTTCCCTCCTTGCGTGAGAGGAAGGAGGACATCCCGCTCCTGATCGAGCACTTCCTGAGGCAATTCCGCGTGACCGGCCAGAAGGCCAAGACCGTCTCCCCGGAGGCCCTGCAAGCGCTCGTGGACTACCGCTGGCCAGGCAATGTCCGTGAGCTGGCGAACACCATCGAGCGCCTGATGATCCTCACCCAGGGAGATATCATTAGACCGGAGGACCTGCCACCCAATTTCCGGGACTCCGGCGGCCCCGCGGGCGGCGCCACCTCCCTGGCAGAGATGGAGCGGCTGCACCTCATACGGGTGCTCGGCGAAACCCGAGGCCGGAAGATGCAGGCGGCGCGCCTCCTCGGCATCGACCTCAAGACCCTGAATAACAAGATCAAGCGCTACAATATTTCGCTCTGATCCAGCAACGTCCGGCGGCTATCATCCCACTGTGAGCGGGAGGGAATGTCATGGTCGAACAGACTGGAGCGCGCCCCGCGGAATCCCAGGGAACGAAGCGGCGGTTGACCCTCCGAGCATGTGTCGTCCTGCTCCTTTCGCTGTTTTTCGCTCCGCCTCATGGATCTGCAGAAGAACCCTCCGATCCTCACATCATCCACTTTACCCCTCAGGGCACGGTCAAAGCCGTCCGGCAGGTGAGCGTCCGATTCTCCGAGGCGATGATTCCCCTGGGAGATCCTCGCGGGGTCACCGAACCCTTTGAGATCGCCTGTCCCGAACGGGGGACGGCCCGCTGGGTGGACAGTCGCAACTGGGTCTACGACTTCGAGCGCGATCTTCCGGCCGGGGTCCGCTGTACGTTCCGGGCTCGCCCCGGACT
>JBGPUH010000276.1:0-3758 GCA_041491025.1 Methylomirabilis sp. (SeqCode) | reverse complement strand
CGGAACCTTGGCCTTTCCTTCTCCGACCTTTGGTGGCGGTTCTGCCTTGGACACGCCCATGGTCAATCTCCCCTCTTGTGGCGACGAAAGGAACGTTACACCGATCTGCCGGGTCTGTCAAGACAGCAGCAGGCAGCGCGGTCGTCTCCGGTGACGTCCACGTATGAAGTGGCTCTCGAACCACTTGACACTACTCTTCCCCGAGGTGCAGCAGGCAATTAGATGGCACGATTGTTGCTCTTGGGTGAGCACACCATCTCATCGAGGCTCCAATGCGAAAAGCTCTTTCTCACTCGTAAAGAACAACGCACGGGCAATGCCAATCCGTCAGGATATACCTCAAGATGAGAGCTCTCCCATCTCACCCGCTGGAGTTGCAATACTATGATGGAGGATTCTGTCGAACGGATCGCTCGATTGCAGGCGAACATCGAGCAGGTCCTCTTCGGGAAGCCTGAGCCGATACGCCTCGCCATCGTCGCGTTGCTGGCTCGGGGACACCTCCTGATAGAGGACATCCCGGGAGTCGGCAAGACCACGCTTGCCCAGGCCCTCGCCCGATCGCTGGGCGGCAGCTTCCAGCGGATCCAATTTACCAGCGATCTGCTTCCGTCCGATATCCTCGGGGTGTCGATCTACGATCCCAGGCAGGGTGAGTTCGAGTTCAAGCAGGGCCCGATCTTCGCGAACGTCGTCCTGGCGGACGAAATCAATCGAACAACCCCCAAGACGCAGTCGAGTCTCCTGGAGGCGATGAACGACTTCCAGGTATCGGTCGATCACCACACATACCCGCTCCCGCAGCCATTCCTTGTGCTGGCCACCCAAAACCCGCTCGAGTATCACGGCACACATCCGCTACCAGAGTCCCAGATGGACCGGTTTCTGTTGAGGCTCAGACTCGGCTACCCCGACCGGACCGAGGAAAAGCGGATCTTGCGGGCCCAGGCCGCTTCAGCCGCTCTGGAGCGCCTGCAACCAGTGCTCAAGGAAGACGAGCTCCTCACGCTGCAGCAGATGGTGGGACAGGTCCGGATGGAGGAGTCCTTGGTGGACTACCTGATGTCCATTGTCGACGCCACGCGCCACTGCGAGGGCCTGACGCTCGGGGTAAGCCCAAGGGGGACTCTCGCCCTCTACAGGGCGACACAGGCACTCGCGCTCATCCAGGGACGCGACTATTGCATCCCGGATGACGTCAAGCGGCTGGCCATCCCGGTCCTTGCCCACCGACTCCTGGTCAAGGGCGGCTGGACCGCTCGCGGCGGTGGCCAGGTCTTCGATGCGGCGGCGCAGCTTCTTCAGACACTGATCGCGAAGATCCAGGTGCCTGACTGATCGGTCTGTTCCCGATGCACCCGCGTGAGCCCTTTCAAGCTTCGCTCGGACGCTGGCTCCGGCCGCCTCGGACCATCCGTCCCGCCCGCGAGGGTTTGTGGTATCTGTCCGTCACCTTGGCCGTGGGAGTCGCGGCAACCAATACCGGAAACAATCTGCTCTACCTAATCCTCAGCATGATGCTCGCTGGGATCGTCGTGTCCGGCCTCCTGTCCGAACAGTCTCTATACGGGATCACCGTTCAGCGGGAGTTGGCCCGCCCCCTCTTCGCCGGCCAGGCGGCGTTCGGGCGACTGCTGGTCTCGAACCGCAAGCGGCGCCTGCACTCCTTTTCCCTCCGACTCCGCGAGGTGAGTCGGGCAACGACGCCGCGTCTCGTCGCGTATCTCCCACATCTGGCGCCGGGCACGCAGGCTCAGATCGGATATCAGACCCGCTTCGAGCGTCGCGGTCCCACTCGCCTCGAGGCGATCCAAGCGACGACAGCATTCCCCTTCGGCCTGTTTGTCAAGGCGACCAAGCCGGAAGCCGGCGAGGAGGTGCTCGTCTTGCCCAGAATTGATCCCCTTGCAGCCGAACTCCTGGAGGCGCTGGGTGAGGCCGGGCTTTCGGTCCGCCCAGTGCGAGGGCCCGGGGCGGAGCTCCATGACCTGCGTCCCTTCCGCGTGGGGGACGATCCACGACTGATCCACTGGAAGCAGTCGGCCAAGCTCGATCGGCCGATGGTGAAAGAGTTGGAGTCCGAAGAGGGCGGGCGGATCACCCTGATCCTCGAGGACCCGGAACAGTCGCTCCAGCAGCCCGAAGAGATCGAGCGACTGGAGCAAGACATCCGCTTTGTCGCGTCGCTCGCCGCTCACCTGCTTCGGAGGGACGGTGAGATCGAGCTCCGCCATCGGGGCGGCCTGCGGTTGGCCGTTCGTGGCGAGGGCGGGCTGCTTGAGCTTCTCGAGTACCTCGCTCGCTATGAGCCGGACGCGGGGGAGGCGATCGGACCGGCCGACGCGGGCGAACGCGCGCTGGACGGCGGGACGACCGTCACCATCTGGCTTGGGCAAGGGACTGCCGTGATCTCCGGACCTCGCAACGAGGGAAGCGGTCCGCTGAGAGTCGCGCTTCCGGCGTAGGAGATGCCCCGGTGACCTTCGACCAGTGGTTCCGACTTTCCTCCCTTCTCCTCATGGGAGATGGCCTCCTGGCTCTGTGGCTGGCGGGACTGCTGGGCACGGCTGAGACCCTTCTCGTCGGACTGGCCGTGATCCTCGGCCTCAAGAGCGAGGCGAGGAGCCTCTCGCCTCGTGCCAGACGGATCGCGCAGCGGATCGCCATGGGCATCCTGGCCCTCTTCCTTGCTGCCGATGTTCTGTACCTCACTGAGTCTCTCCTGCACGGCCTGATCCACCTGCTTACGCTCCTTGGCCTCCTCAAGCTCTTTCTCCGAACGAGCGACCGGGACTTCCTCGATCTCTACATCATCAGTTTCTTTCAACTGGTGGCCGCATCGGCCACCACCACGAGCATGGCCTTTGTGATCGTGTTCCTGCTCTACCTGTTTTTCGGGAGCTGGGGTTTCCTCCTGCTGCATCTGAAGCGGGAGGGGGTGGACGGGAGTCCTGAGTGGAGGAGAATGCCGGCCAAGCTCCTGCCTGCCAGTGTGGCCGTCTCCTCCCTCGCCTTGGTGCTTAGCGCCCTGTTTTTCGTCGTCATCCCGCGGGCCGGCCGCGCCTTCCTTCCCGGCGGGACAGTGACAGGGGCGATGGTGACCGGCTTCTCAGAGAGGGTCCAGTTGGGTAGCTTCGGCAAGATCCAGACGGAGTCGGGCGTCGTGATGCGGATCAAGCTGTCGAACCTGCGGCCTGAGGATATCCAGCGGCTTGCCCTCCGTTGGCGCGGGGTGGCCTTCGATCGGTTCGACGGGAGCGCCTGGATGATGACCACTCCGGAGCGAGAGGTGCCCGAGCGAAGCCGCAGCGGGCTGGCGATCTTCGAGACACCCTCCGGTGCAGGGCGCTTGCTCCGCCAGGAGATCGAGCTGGAGCCGATCGGCACGGATGTCTTGTTTGCCGCGCCACGGCTCATACAACTGATGGGGAGTTTCCCGCGCCTTTTCACCGATGCCACGAAGAGCGCCAGCCTCCCAAGTCCCCCCGTTCATCGCATCACCTACCTGGCGCTGTCGGAGCTGGAGGCCGTCGATCCCCTCGTCCTGGAAGGCGCGGGGAGCGCCTATCCCGCCGCGATCCGGGAGACCTACCTTCAGCTCCCGCTGCTGGCGCCAAGGGTGAAGGCGCTGGCTGAAGAGCTGGCCCGGGGCGCGCGTGACCCCTTCGAGGTCACCCATCGGGTGGAAAGTTACCTCCACGAGGGGTATCGCTATACTCTCGATCTGCAGAGGGATAGCCGGTATGATCCGCTCGAGG